>CAXSFF010001009.1:0-2149 GCA_964236035.1 uncultured Acetobacteraceae bacterium | reverse complement strand
CGCGGCCCTGGCCGACGGCGGCGGGCAGCTCGGCCAGGATTTCCGGCAGGTTGGCGTAGGCGCGGATGATCGGCGGCCCCGCCAGCGACCCGGCGAGGTAGCAGTAGCTGCAATGCGCCGGGCAACCCTCGGCCAGGTCGAAGCGCCAGTCGGCACTGGGCGGGATCGCCTGCAGCTTGCGGCGGCTCGGGCTGGCCGTGACCAGCGCCATCGTCGTCTTGGCGTCGCGATACGCGTCCGGCAGGCCGGCGAGCCGGTCGACCTTGAGCAGGACGATCTCCGACCCCAGCGCCGTGGCACGCTCGACCATGGCGGCGCCGGCCGGCCACGCGAGGGCGGATGGGGTGACGAGCACGCGACGGGGGACCCAGGGACGGAACATGGCCGATATCTCGGTCCGCAGCCGCCGGATGCCAGTGGTCGCGCTGTGTTGCACCCCTAAAACCCCCATGCTAAGGCGTCCGCCCTAACACCTGAATAATGGAAAACCCGCGTGGCCGCTGAAGGCTCGACGATCTCCTTGGGCGGTGGCCTCGCCGGGCGCTACGCCGCCGCGCTGTACGCCCTTGCCGACGACCAGCGCGAGCTGGATGCCGCGGTCGACCAGATGGACGGTCTTGGCCGCCTGATCGACGAGAGCCCGATGCTGCGGCGGCTGCTTGCCAGCCCGCTGATCGACGTGGCCCAGGCGCGCGACGCGGCGCAGGCGGCGATGCAGCAGCAGGGCTTCGGCAAGACCGTGCAGGACTTCGTCGGCGTCGTCGCCAACAACCGCCGCCTGTCGATGCTGCGCGCCATCGTCACCGCCTTCGCCGCCCTGGTGGCGCAGAAGCGCGGCGTAGTGGTGGCCGGCGTGTCGACCGCGCACCCGCTGACCGACGTGCAGCGCGAACAGCTGCGCGCGCGGCTGATCGAGGCGGGTTACGGCGCCGTCAACATCCAGGAAACCGTGGACCCCAGCCTGCTCGGCGGCCTCGTCGTGCGCATCGGGGCACGCCTTTACGACACCAGCTTGAAGTCCCGGCTGCAACGTTTGCAGTACGCGATGAAGGGAGCCGCCTGACATGGACATCCGCCCCGCCGAAATCTCCGAGATCCTCAAGCAGCAGATCGCCAGCTTCGACCGCGAGCAGGACGTGGCCGAAACGGGGCAGGTGCTCAGCGTCGGCGACGGCATCGCCCGCGTGTTCGGCCTGCAGAACGTGATGGCCGGCGAGCTGGTGGAGTTCCCCTCCGCCGGGCTGCGCGGCATGGCGCTGAACCTCGAGACCGATAACGTCGGCGTGGTGATCTTCGGCGACGACCGCGCCATCCGCGAGGGCGACACCGTCAGCCGCACCCAGACCATCGTGTCCGTGCCCGTCGGCAAGGGCCTGCTCGGGCGTGTGGTGGACGGGCTGGGGCAGCCGATCGACGGCAAGGGGCCTCTGGTCGACGTGAAGGAAATGCTGGTCGAGCAGAAGGCGCCCGGCATCATCCCGCGCAAGTCGGTGCACGAGCCGATGCAGACGGGGCTGAAGGCGATCGACGCGCTGATCCCCGTCGGTCGCGGCCAGCGCGAGCTGATCATCGGCGACCGCCAGATCGGCAAGACGGCGATCATCATCGACACCATCATCAACCAGAAGCCCGCCCACGCCGGTTCCGACGAAAAGCAGAAGCTGTATTGCATCTACGTCGCCATCGGCCAGAAGCGCTCAACGGTCGCGCAGATCGTGCGCACGCTGGAGGAGCAGGGCGCGATGGAGTACTCCATCGTCGTCGCCGCCACGGCATCCGACCCGGCGCCGATGCAGTTCCTGGCACCGTATACCGGCGCCACCATGGGCGAGTTCTTCCGCGACAACGCCATGCACGCCGTCATCTTCTACGACGACCTCTCGAAGCAGGCGGTCGCCTACCGGCAGATGTCGCTGTTGCTGCGCCGCCCGCCGGGCCGCGAGGCATACCCGGGCGACGTGTTCTACCTGCACTCCCGCCTGCTGGAGCGGGCGGCCAAGATGAGCGACGCGTTCGGCGCCGGGTCGCTGACGGCGCTGCCGGTGATCGAGACGCAGGCGGGCGACGTGTCCGCCTACATCCCGACCAACGTGATCTCCATTACCGACGGGCAGATCTTCCTGGAGGCGGAGCTGTTCTTCCGCGGCAT
>CAXSFF010001008.1:0-2152 GCA_964236035.1 uncultured Acetobacteraceae bacterium | reverse complement strand
CCGCGCTCCTTCAGCATCGTCACAGTCGTCAGCAGCTCGCCCAGCGACCGTCCCAGGCGGTCCAGGCGCACCACGGCCAGCGTGTCGCCGTGGCGCGCGTAGGCGAGCAGTTCCAGCAGTCCGGGCCGGTCCATGCTGCGGCCGGAGCGCACGTCGGTGAACACCCGGATCGCGCCGGCTCCGGTCAGCCGCATGGTCTGGCCGGCGACGTCCTGGTCGCCGGTGGACACGCGCGCGTAGCCCAACGTGCCTGCCATTAGCGTCTCTCAACCGGTCGTTCCCTGGACAGGTGGCAGGTGAGGGCGCCGGACGGCCCAAAGCCGTCCACAGACTACGTCTCCCAAAGCGGGGCCGTCCATGTTCATCATGGGGATTTGCGGGACGGGAGAGACGCCTTGGCACGCCGACAACTGCTGACCGACGAGGAGCGCCAGGCACTCCTGGGCATCCCGCCCGACGCCGACTCCCTTGCACGGCTGTTCACCCTGTCACGGGCTGATCGGGGCCTCGTGGCCGACCGCCGCGGCGACGCCAACCGCCTCGGATGCGCCGTTCAGCTTGCCCTGCTGCGCCATCCCGGCACGGCGCTCGCCTACCTCGGCCAGCCGGCCGACGCACTCGTGACCTGGATGGCAGGCCAGCTCGAAATATCAGCGACAGCCTTTGCCGAGTACGCCCGGCGCCCGCAAACCATGACCGACCATGCGCGCCAGCTCGCCGCCACCTTGCGCCTGCGTCCGCCGACCATGGCCGACTTGCCGCCGATGATAGAGGCGGCGGCACAGGCGGCCCGCGCCACTGACCGCGGCCAGCCCATCGCCGCGGCTGTCGTCGCGGCCCTGCGGGCTGCCCGCATCATCCTGCCCGGCGCGGCGGTGATCGAGCGCATCGCGATCGCCGGCCGGGCACGGGCGCGCAAGCATACGGCCGATGCCCTGGCAGCTGGGCTGTCCGCTGAGCACCTGGCCAAGCTGGATGGGCTGCTCGTCGTTAACCCGTCCGTGGGCATGACGCCGTTCGCCTGGCTCAAGGCCATGCCCATTGCGCCCAAGGCTGACCACATCCGCGAGCTGCTGGACCGCCTGCACTTGGTCCGGGGTGTCAGCGTGCCGGCCGAGACCGCTGGCCCGGTCCACAAGGACCGGCTGCAGCAGTTCGTGCGCGAGGGCTACGCCTCCGACGCCCACCAGCTCGGGCGCTATGCCGAGCACCGACGACGCGCGATCCTGGTGGCAACGGTGCTCGACCTCGAGACCCGGCTGACGGATGCGGTGCTGGACATGACCGACAAGCTGATCGGCGGCCTGTTCGCCAAGGCGCGCAACGCCGCCCGGCGTCGATACGCCTCCAGCGCCAGCGACGTGGGGCGCCTCATGCGGCTGTTCCACGGCACCATCGAGGCGCTCGCCGCAGCGCAGGAGAGCGATGCCGACGCATTCGAGGCCGTGGACGCCGCCGTGGGCTGGCCCAGGCTGCTGCGCGTGCGGGGCGAGGTGCAGGAGCTGGCCAACCTTGCGGTCGAGGATCCGCTGGTGCGCGCAGCCGACCGCTGGAAGACGCTGCGGAAGTTCGCGCCCGCCCTGATCGAGGCGCTGCAGTTCCAGTCTGCCCGCGCCGGCGACCCCATGCTGGCCGCGCTCAAGCTGCTGGCGGGCCTCAACCAGTCCGGCAAGCGCGAGGTGCCGGCGGACGCGCCCATGCCGTTCCGCAAGGAATGGCGCCGCCTGGTAATGGAGGACGGCAGGCCGAACCGGCGCTTGTATGAGACGGCGGTGCTGGCGACGCTGCGCGATAAGCTGCTCTCGGGCGACGTCTGGGTCGAACGCTCCGCCAGCTATCGCCGCTTCGACAGCTACCTGCTGCCGCAGGAGGCTGTCCCGGAAGTCGCGGCGGGGCTGAAGCTGCCTGCAACCGCTGACGAATGGCTGGCTGGCCGGGCCAGCGAACTCGACCGGCGGCTAAGGCGGTTCTCTCGTCGGCTGCTGCGCGGCGAGCTGGAGGGAGTCGAACTGCGCGACAGCCGCCTGCACGTCACCCCTGTCAGGGCGACCGCCACGCCGGAAGCCCGCGCCTTCGCCGATGGGATCGAGGCGATGATGCCGCCGGCGCGCATCACCGAGCTGCTGCACGAGGTGAACCGCGTGACGGGCTT
>CAXSFF010001007.1:0-2156 GCA_964236035.1 uncultured Acetobacteraceae bacterium | reverse complement strand
GCGGCGCCAGCCAGGCAGTACAGCAGGTGCTGCGGCGTCAGCGCCACCTGGAAGCCGAGATGCAGGTTGTCCCAGATGCCCATGGCTAGAATGCCCTGATCGGCATGCCGAGGAGCTGCACGAAGATCAGCGTGGCCGCCGCCGACAGCACCGCCGCCGAGACGACCACCTGCACCGGATGGCGCCGCAGGTCGGCATATCCCATCGTCACCGCCAGCACGAACACGGCGGCGAGCAGCCCGCTGCCCTCCACCAGCCAGCCGAACAGCGCGATGCCCAGCACCAGCATGCCCAGCGGCGCCACCGGCCAGTCCCCCGGCACCGGCGGCCCGGCGCGCAACAGGCCCATTGCCATGTTGGCCAGCCCCAACAGCATCAGCCCCACCGACAGGATCAGCGGGAAGTAGCCCGGCCCCATCGCCGTCAGGGTCCCGATCGGGTAGCGGCGGGCCTGGCTGGCCGCCACCCCCCCGATGACGACGAACACCAGCCCGGCCAGCACGTCGCGCGAGAGGCGCATCAGTCGATCCTGGCCCCGGAGACGCGGACCACCTCGCCCCACTTGGCGATCTCGCGCGTCATGTAGGCCGTGAACTCCATGGGCGTGGTGGCGCGGCAGGTGGCGCCGAGATCCCTGAAGCGGCGCACAACATCCGGCTCGGCCAACGCCCGGTTCACCGAGGCGTTCAGCCGGTCCACCACCGCCGCCGGCGTTCCCGCAGGCGCGACCAGGCCGTTCCAGGCAATCGCCTCGTAGCCCGGCAGCGTGCCCGCGATGGGCAGCACCCCCGGCAGCGTCGCCATGGGGTTGCGCGACGTGACGCCCAGCGCCCGCACCATGCCGTCCTGCACATGCGGCAGGCAGGATTGCGAGGAGTCGAAGATCATCTCCACCTGCCCGGCCATCACGTCCTGGATCGCCGGGGCGCTGCCGCGGTAGGGCACATGGACCATCCGGATGCCGGCCATGCTGCAGAACAGCTCGCCGGCCAGGTGCGTGGACTGCCCGTTGCCGGAGGAGGCGTAGTGCAGCCCGCCGGGCTTGGCCTTCACCAGCGCGATCAGCTCGGGGACCGTCGCGGCGGGCACGGCGGGGTTGACCACCAGCACCAGCGGGTTCTCGGTCAGCAGCGCGACCGGGGCGAAGCTCTTCACGGTGTCGAAGGTCATGTTGGCGAACAGCGTCATGTTGATGGCGTGCGCGGTGGTGTTGACCGCCAGCGTGTAGCCGTCCGGCTTGGCGCGTGCGGCGGCGTCCATGCCCAGGTTGCCGCCCGCGCCGGGGCGGTTGTCCACCAGGAAGCGCTGGCCCAGCTCGGTGCCCATCCGCTCGCCGATGATGCGCGCGGTGATGTCGGTTGATCCGCCGGGCGGGTAGGGCACGATCAGCCGGATGGTGCGGTCGGGGTAGCCCTCCGCCCGGGCCACGCGGGGCAGGGCGGCGGCGAGGGCAGAGCCGAGGACGGTGCGGCGGCTGGGCATGGCGGGCGTCCCCTATGCGGTCGCGATGACGACGGCATCGAGCGCAGTGGCGCCCTCGCCGTCGCTGCCGACCAGCAGCGGGTTGATATCCAGGCTGACGATGGCCGGATCGTCCAGCACCAGTCGCCCGACTGCGACGGCGGCGGCGGCCAGCGCCGGCAGGTCCATTGGCGGCTCGCCGCGCACGCCGTGCAGCACGGGGGCGATCCGCAGGGTGTCCAGCGCGGCCAGCGCGTCCGCGGCGTCGAAGGGCGGCAGCAGCAGGGCGGTGTCGGGCAGCGCCTCGACATACTTGCCGCCGTCGCCGAGCACCACCACGGGGCCGAACACCGGGTCGTGGTGCGCGCCGATCAGCATCTCCCGCCGCCCGCGCAGCATGGGCGCGACCAGCACGCCGTCGAAGCGGAAGCCGCCGGCCTTCAGCGCTTGTCGGCAGGCGGCGAAGGCGGCCCGCACGGCAGCCGCATCCGCCAGGTCCAGCCGCACCAGCCCATGTTCCGACTTGTGCGCGACATCGGCCGAGCAGCCTTTCAGCACCACGGGGCCGCCCAGCGCCGCGAGCGCGTCCACCGCCTCCGCCTCGGTCCAGCAGTGGCGGTGCGGCATGACGTGGACGCCCGCGGCGGCCAGGCGGCGCAGGCTGTCGGCCTCGTTCAGCAGCCGTCCTTCGCCGG
>CAXSFF010001006.1:0-2157 GCA_964236035.1 uncultured Acetobacteraceae bacterium | reverse complement strand
GATTCCAAAGGCCTGCCTTTGGCGGAGTTTGAGGCGGAGCCTCAACCTTGCCTGCCCTGCCGCTCACGTCAGAGGGCTGTCGGCATGAGCCTGGAAGACAGGCACCGCCACGGCCCGCGCACGGCGTCGTGCCGGGACAGCCGGCGCGTCGCCGCTGCGCTGCTACTGGGCTGTCTCGCAGGCTGCAGGCTCGGGCCGTCCGGTTCGCCGCCGGCCGGCCAGTACCATCGGATCACGGAGGCGCCGGCACTGGAGCTGCGCTTCCAGGCCGGACTCGCCCGGCTGGTGCCGCCCGACGCGGCGGCGCTGGAGGCGGTGGGGCGGCGGCTCGGCGGCGAGACTCTGACGCTGGCCGCGGCGGGTCCGCTTGCCCCCGCCCGCACCCAGGCCGTCGCCGACGCCGTCAGGCGCCCGGTGGCCCTGGTGCCCGGCGCGCCGGGTGAGCCGGATCGCGGCCTGCTGCTGCTGCCGGTGCGCACCGCGATCTCAGCCGATGCCTGCCGCGGCCGGGGCGAGCCGATCGGGATGGACATCTGGCCGGGCGACGACGCGGGTCGACAGCGGCTGCTGCCGCCGGGGTGCGCGACCGCGGCGATGATCCAGGCGCAGGTGGTGGACGAGCGCGACCTGCTGCGCGGCCGCGACCTGCCGCCGACCGCGGCGCTCCCGTTCGCGCGCGCGATCGAGAACTACGGCCGACGCAACGACGAGCCGCAGGGAGGCGGGGTCAGCCGCTCGGGAGCGCCACGGAGCCCGGGGTCGCAGGACCAGGGACTCCAGGACCCGGGGGGCCAAGGCTCGGGCTTGCAGAACTTGGGGCTGCAGGGCTCAGGACTTTCGCCGGTCTCGCCGACGACACCCGCGTTGCCGGCGACACGTGACGCCGCACCATCCGAACCGGCGGCGGCGGGGAATCCGTTGCTGGGATCGCTGGGGACGTCGGCGGCGGAGCGGCGCTCCCTGGCGCTCCAGTGATCAGCCCGAGCGCCTCGGCGCGCGCGGCCGGCGTGGCGGCGCCATGCACCTGAGCGGCCCGCGCGATCAGCGCCTCCGTCGGCTCCGGGCCCAGCGAGCCGCGGCCGCGGCTCCTGGCGTCCTCGGCGCGGCCCGCCAGGGCAAGGATCAGCACGGCGTTGGACTCCTGGCGCGGGTCGGGGTTGGGCGCCGCGACCGCCGCCTGGATCTCGCTCAGGGCGCTGGCCATGTCGCCGCTGGCTGCCAGCGAGAGGGCGAGGTTGCCGTGCAGGTCGGAGTCCGCCGGCGCGAGTGCCAGGCCGCGGCGGTAGGCGGCCTGGGCCTCGGCGGAGCGCCCGAGCATGTCGAGCGCCGCACCCTGGTTGGCCAGCATCTGCGGGTCGGGATGGGCGGCGACGAGCTGGTCCAGCAGCGGCAGGGCCTCCTGCGGCCGATGCTGCGCCAGCAGGGCGACCGCCAGGCCGCGCTTGGCCGCCGCGTCGCCGCCATCGAGCACCAGCGCGGCGCGGTCCGCCTGCTCGGCCCGCGGCGCCTGGCCCAGCGCCATGAAGGATTGGCCGGCGCGCTGCAGCGCGGGCTCGTTGCCGCCGTCGCGCTGGCTGGCCGCGCGGTAGAAGTCGAGCGCCCCCGCCTGGTCGCCGCCCGCCTGCATCGCGTCGCCGAGCTTGACCAGCGAGCGCGTGGGGTCGGTGACCTTGCCGGTCGGGCCGGAGGGCGGCCTGGGCGCGTCGAACAGCGCGCAGCCGGCCAGCGGACCAAGGCAGAGCGCGAGGCGGGTAAGCAGGGCGGCCGGTCTGGCCATGGGCGAATTCCGGTGCTGGTGGGTGCGGCTCAGTACGGCCTTGGCGGCGCACGCGCAACGGCGCGCCCCACGCACCGGACGCACCCGGGGCCGACAGCGCGCGGAACGCCACGAAACGGGACGCCACGAAACACAGGGGAGCCGAGCCGATGAGCGCCGCCATCCGACCCAATTTCGATCCTGCCCAGATCCGCGACATCTTCCCGCAGGCGCTTCCCCTGCCGGGCCCGGCCACCGTCGCCATCCCCCGGCCTCCGCTCCAGCCCGCGCCGGCCCCCGCGCAACCGGCGTCCGACGGCGTCACGCCGGAGCGCCGAGCGGCGATCGAATCCTGGGTGCACGACAACGCCCAGCCCGGCTTCCCTTCCAACCTGCTCCAT
>CAXSFF010001005.1:0-2158 GCA_964236035.1 uncultured Acetobacteraceae bacterium | reverse complement strand
CGAGCTTCGCGCCGAGGTCATCGAGGTCGGTGCCGTCCGCCGTGCGCCTGATGCCGACGACCAGGGCCTTGGCCAGCCGCAGCTTGCCGAACAGCGGGTAGTAGCCGGGGTCGTCCACGAACACGACGTCGCCCGGGTCGATCAGGTGGCGCGTGATGAGGTCGAGGGCGTGGTTGGCCCCCTGCGTCAGGAGCACCTGCTCGGGCGAGCAGCGGATGGACCGCTCGGCGAGGGACAGGCAAATCCGCTCCCGCAGCGGCAGGTAGCCCCAGGAGCTTCCGTAGCCATACTCTATCCCGACGCCGCGGGGCAGCTTCACACCCCCGAACTGCGCGCCGAGTTCCGATCCCTCCATCCAGGAGGGCGGCGGGCGGCCATCGCCCGGGCGCACCTCGTAGCGCTGGTCGAGTTGCTCGCGGAGCAGGGACACGAGGTCGAGTGCCTCGGCGACGTGGGGGCGCGGACGCGTCGATGGCGGGCGGGTAGCACCGACGTAGTAGCCGGACCCCGGCCGGCCCTCTAGGTGGCCCAGGGCAACGAGGCGGTCATACGCTTCGGCCATGGTGTTCTTCGACACCGCATGGTCCGCGGCGGCTTTGCGAATAGACGCGACGCGCACACCAGGTTTCAGCAGGCCGGCCGCGATCATGTCCATCACCCGATCCACAATTGCGTCCACACGCGTCCGAGACCGTCCGTTGCTACCGTCCGCCATGAAGTGTCCCGCCCTTCTAGCTGGTACAGGTCCAGCAACTTTCACCCGAACCGTCCCTTGTGGCACCGCCTCGTGCTGGGACAGTTTGCAGACAGTACCGCCCGTAACGGGCCAAGGAAAGAGCCTGCGGCTCCGACGAGGAAAGGAGGGAAGCGATGTCCAACCAGCCCCGTACCTCCCGCATCAGCGGGTTCCACAAGATGTCGCCCGAGGACCGGCTCGCAGCCGTCGAGGGCTTCGCCGGATTAGATGCCGAGGCCATGGCCCAGCTCGCCAGGCAGGGGAACCTCGATCCGCACGTGGCCGACCACATGATCGAGAACTGTGTTTCCACGATCTCCATCCCCGTGGGCATCGCCACCAACGTCAAGGTGGACGGCCGCGATGTGCTCGTGCCCATGGCGACGGAGGAGTCCTCGGTGGTGGCCGCGGTCTGCAACTCGGCGCGCCAATGCTACGACGCAGGCGGCTTCACCACCTCCGTGTCCGGCACGGACATGATCGCCCAGATCCAGCTCGTCGGCGTGTCCGACCCCGAGAACGCGCGCATCCGCATCCTGGAGCGCAAGGCGGACGTCGCCGCCGTCTGCGACGGATGCGACCCGATGCTGGTGCGCCTGGGCGGCGGCTTCCGCGACCTGGAGGTGCGCGTCATCGCCGCCCAGGGCGGGCCGATGGTGGTCACGCACATCGTCGTGGACACGCGCGACGCCATGGGCGCCAACGCGGTGAACACCATGGCCGAGCAACTGGCGCCCTCCATCGAGGAGTGGACCGGCGGCAAGGTGTACCTGCGCATCCTTTCCAACCTGGCCGACCGCCGGCTGGCCCGCGCCCGCGCCACATGGCCGCTGGATGCAATCGGCGGCGAAGCAGTGCGCGACGGCATGATCTCGGCCTACCGCTTCGCCGCCGCCGACCCGTACCGGGCGGCGACCCACAACAAGGGCATCATGAACGGCGTGTCCGCCGTGGTGCTGGCCACCGGCAACGACACCCGCGCCGTGGAAGCCGGCGCTCACGCCTACGCCGCCCGCGGCGGGCGCTACACCAGCCTGAGCACGTGGGAGGCGGCGGCGGACGGCAGCCTCACCGGTACGCTGGAGTTGCCTATGCCGGTGGGCCTGGTGGGCGGCGCCACCAAGGTGCATCCGACCGCCCAGGCTTGCCTCAAGATCCTTGGCGTTTCCACCGCGGCCGAGCTGGCGCGGATCATCGCCGCAGTCGGCCTCGCCCAGAACTTCGGCGCCATGAAGGCCCTGGCAACGGTGGGCATTCAGCAGGGCCACATGGCGCTGCACGCGCACAACGTGGCCCTTGCCGTAGGCGCCACCGGGCCAGAGGTCGAACGCCTCGCGGCCATCCTCGTGGAAAGACGCCAGGTCCGCCAGGACGTCGCCGCCGCCGAACTCGCCAAGCTGCGCGGCCAAGCCTGACGCCCTG
>CAXSFF010001004.1:0-2158 GCA_964236035.1 uncultured Acetobacteraceae bacterium | reverse complement strand
CCCCTGGCGGGTCTGGGCAGAGCCCAGCCTTGCTTGCTGATGCACCGCAAATCCCGGCCGCTGGCATGAAGGCCTGCGGCAGGCCGGGCGAGCCGTGCCGCAGCCCCTTGCCGAAGGGCGCTAGAGGCGGCGGGACCTAGCCGCTAGAAGCGCCGCCTCTTCACGCCACTGTCGTTCGTGAGCCCCCGAGATCGCGTCGAGCGCGCCGCGGCCCAGATCATTCTCGAACGTGGTGCCCGTACTGCCGCAATCGACATAGGCGCCGCGCGCAACGTCCTCGAAGTCGAACAGGATCGTGGGCATGGTCCCGTCGGCGACTCGCATCACCACGGGGCGATGCCAGCTCACCATCGTCTCGTCCCGCGTGTCGGCCCTGTTGCCCGGATCGACATCGATGGCCCAGCGGTAATCGGGCCGGCGGACGAGGACCACCTCGGCCAGGACAATGGCGATGTCGATCACCAGGCTGAACGCGATCTGCAGCCCGTCACGGCGGCTGGTGAGCCAGGCATCGAGGGTCAGGAGTTCGGGCCGGACGATGGCGGGCCATTCGGCCGCCACCCACTTCCACAGGTCGTCGAGGAACGGTTTCGGGTCCTGTGACGCAAGGCCTGCGGCCAGATCTATGCCGAATGTCGCCAGCAGGCCGCTGACGACGTGCAGGCGCTCCGCCTTGTGTGCGATCAGGTAAGCTAGGTTGGCATCGGCCTGGGCCAGCGTCAGGTCCCAGCCCCAGCCGGGATTGGGCATGCGGTAGGGCGCGTAGGCAGCAAGCCTGTCGGCCAGCCGGCCCGGCCGAGGCCGAGAGCTCCTAACCCGGTCCAGCCAACCAGCCATGCGCCACCCCGATCAGAACCAGCTACGCATCCAGTCGTAGGCGCGCCGGCCGGCCCAGTCACCGCCGATCGCTCCCCCGACGCCGCCGGCCAGGCCGCCGACCACGCCGCCCGCCACGGTGCCGACGACCGGGACGAACGACCCGGCGGCGGCTCCAAGAAGCGCGCCCCCTTCGGCGCCAGCCACTGCCCCACCCCACCCACCGGCGATGCCCGACGCGGCGCGGCCGGTGTGGTCTCCGATCCGGTCGCCATCCTCGTGGAACGCCTGGCCGAGCTGGGCCACGTCGGCAACGATCGCCACGGGGCGCACCACCTTGCCGGCCAGCTCCAAGGCTCGGCCGGTGCCTCGCACGGCACTGTTTTCAGCGAGTGCCTCGGCATCCTTGACCGCCTGTGCAGCGATGCTCGGAGATTGGCTGGTGCGGCCGACCTTGGATTCGATCTCCAGCCTCTCGTTCATGCGTGGATCGGCGGCCTTCTTGTCGGCGACCACGTCGACCACGCGCGCGCCGTCCTGACGAGGCACCTCCGTCTGGACGTCATGGCCCTGGGCGCGCAGACGATCGGCGATGGCATCGCGGGCGAGTGCGCCATTGGTGTTGTTGGCCTGGGCCGACGACATGCCGCTCGTAGGGGACAGCGACCCTGCCGGCGAAGGATTCACCTGAGTTGGCACCCGGATGCCGTTGCTCTCGAGCATGGTGCGCAGGCCAGGCGTGAACCCGCCCTTGCCGGTCCATCGGCTGGTCGTTCCCTCCCACTGCTTGGTCAGGATCGGATTGTCGGCCAGCGCCTTGTAACCGGCAGCTCCAAGACCGGTGCTGGTCCCTTTGGCCGCGTCATCGGCAACACGAACCACATCCTTGTCGAAGCGTGCGGCATCGTCAGGACTCAACTTGGCCCGGATGGCGTCATAGGCGCCCAAGGCCTTGTCCGTGTCATGCCTGCTCGCGTCGGCGACCATGTCGGCGAGGCTGTTCGTGTCGACCTTGCCCGTGGCCTGATCGGTGGCCTTGCCGATCAGGTCGGCAGCGTTGGCCGCGCCGGTGACGGGTGCGGTTGAGCCGCTTGCCGACGGATCTGTCTCTGGGGTCGTTGGGACGTCCGGCGCGGGTGCAGCCGCCGAGGGTGGCAATGCATCACCGGCGACCGTTGCAGATGCTGCCGATACCGTGTCTTCGGCCGGCACACCGGCGTCCTGGCTGGGCGTGGCGTCCTCAAGCGCCTGCTGCCAAGCCGTTGCATCGGAATGGACCGTGCCGTCACCCGATGCGATGTCGTCGAACGAGGCCGAAGCAGGCGCCAGACCAGCGTCGGTC
>CAXSFF010001003.1:0-2159 GCA_964236035.1 uncultured Acetobacteraceae bacterium | reverse complement strand
CCGTCAGCCGCAAGGCCGAGTTCGCGTCGGCCAAGGCGCCGCCCAGCCGCAGCGAACCGCGTGCCGCGATGGCCGGGACCACCAAGACCGTCATCGCCAGCAGCACTGTGACGCCCAGCGCCAGCAGCCCATCGCCGTCGCTCAGCAGGACGGCCAATACCGGCAGCAGCATGATGCCGCCCGCCAACGGCACGATGATGCGCAGGTACAACCCGTCCAACGCCTCCACGTCGCCGACGATGCGGGCGGCCAGGTCGCCGGAGCGCTGCATGCCCAAGCCGCCGGCGGAGTGCCGCGCCAGGCCGCGGAAGAACCAGACCCGCAGGTCGGCCAGAGCGCGGAAGGTCGCCGCGTGGGTGGCCAGCCGCTCGAAATAGCGCAGCACCACGCGCAGCGGTCCCACCACCTGCAGCAGCAGCCCAGCCGTCACCACGCCGCCGGCCACCAGCAGCGCGACGTGGGTTCCCGCCAACGCCAGCAACGCCACCCCCGTGCCGATCGAGGCCAACGCCACCACCAGGCCGAGCGCGAGCCAGGCCGCCTGCCCTCGCCACAGGCCGAGGATGCGGAGCAACGGGTTCATGCCGCACCCCGCGCCGTCACCGCACGGCCGTCGCGCAGGTCCACCCGGCGGCTGCCGAACACGTGCGCCGCGGCGGCATGGCTGGCGAGCACGACGGTGCGGCCGATGGCGAGGTGGCGCAGGCTGTCCAGCACCTCGGTCTCGGTCGCCGGGTCGAGATGGGCGGTGGGCTCGTCGAGCAGCAGCAACGGCGCGTTCTTGAGGAAGGCGCGGGCAATGGAGACGCGCTGCGCCTGGCCGCCCGACAGGCCGTAGCCGCCCTCGCCCACCACCGTGTCGAGGCCCTGCGGCAAGGCGTCGGCAAAGGCGGCGACGCGGGCGCTGCGAGCGGCGGCCTCGACCTCGCGGTCGGTGGCGTCCGGGTTGCCGAAGCGGATGTTGTCGCGGATCGAGCCGGCGAACAGCACGGGGCGCTGGCCGATCCAGGCTGTCATGCGCGCCATCGCCTCCGGCACGATCGTCGCCATGTCGGCGCCGTTGATCAGCACCCGGCCGGACTGCGGCCGGGCGAAGCCCAGCATGATCTCGATCACCGTCGACTTGCCGGCGCCCGACGGCCCGGCCAGCACCACCGTCTCGCCCGCCGGCACGCGGAAGCTAAGGCCGTCGAGCGCCGGGCGGCGGGCGGCGTCCCAGGCGAACACCACGTTCTCGAACGCGACGCTCACCCCATGCGCCGTGACGCTGCGGACCGGCTGCACAACGGGCGGCGGCGGCATTGGCGGCAACGCGGCCAGCGCCTCGGCGGCGCCGGCGGCCTGCATGCGGTCCTGGTAGGCGGCGGAGAACGCCCGTAGCGGCGCGAAGAACTCGGGCACCAGCAACAGCGCAAACAGCGCCCCCACCGGCGAGAAGCCGCGCTCCAGCACCGCCGCGCCGTCCATCAGCGCAATCACGACCAACGCAAGGGCCAGAGCGCAATCCAACGCCGCCGATGATAGGAAGGCCACCCGCAGCACGCGCATGGTGCGCACCCGCAGCGCCTTGGCTGACACCGCCAACGCCTGCGCCTCGTCCTCCGCCCGCCCGGCGAGCACGATGGTGGCGATGCCGCGCACCCGGTCGAGGAAGCGCGCCTGCAACCGGCTCAGCGCGGTGAACTGGCGGCGCGAGGCCGCGGCCGCGCCGATGCCGGCCACCGCCTGCGACAGCGGCACCAGCAGCCCGGCACCGGCCAGCACCAGCGCCGCGCGCCAGTCCGCCAGCGCCGCGGCGCACAGCACGATCACGGGACCGGCGATCGCCAGGGTCGCCGCGGGCAGCCAGCGGGCGAAATAGCCATCCAGCGCCTCGATGCGGTCGATCAACGTAGTGGCCAATGCCGAGGAATGTTCGCCGCGCAGCAGCGCCGGCCCGGCCGCCAGCACCCGCTGCATCGCGTCCCGCCGCAAGCCCTGCCGGGCGGTGCCGCCCGCCATGACGGCGACGCGGTCCGCCCGCAGCATGACCCATGCCCGCAGCAGCGCCGCCGCGGCGAAGCCTGCCAGCGGCCAGGGCTGCATCGCAGGCCCTTCGCTCAGCGCCGTGCCCAGGATCAGCGCCACGCAGCCCGCCTGCGCGATGGCCAGCACCGTGT
>CAXSFF010001002.1:0-2159 GCA_964236035.1 uncultured Acetobacteraceae bacterium | reverse complement strand
AGAAGAAGGTCGGCATCCTGTCGGGCGGCGAGCGCAACCGGGTGCACCTGGCCAAGATGCTGAAGAGCGAAAGCAACGTCATCCTGCTGGACGAGCCGACCAACGACCTCGATGTCGACACGCTGCGGGCGCTGGAGGAGGCGCTGGCGGAGTTCGCCGGGTGCGCCGTGATCATCAGCCATGACCGCTGGTTCCTGGACCGGCTGGCGACGCACATCCTGGCGTTCGAGGGCGACAGCCATGTCGAGTGGTTCGAGGGCAACTTCCAAGCCTACGAGGCCGACAAGCGCCGCCGCCTGGGCGAGAACAGCACCGACCCGCACCGGATCAAGTACCGCCCGTTGGCCCGGTGAGTTGACGGAGGCGGGCCGGTGCCGCCTGCCCCGCTGCGCACCGGGCGGCTGGTTTTGACGCCGTACGGCTGGCAGGATCTGACGGAGCTGAGCGTGATGAAGGCAGACCCGCGGTGCTGGGCGCTGATGCTCGGCGGGGTGCGGGCGCCGCAACAGACGGCGCAGGACTTGGCCGAGGAAATCCGCTTCTGGGGTTCGCACGACGTCGGCATGTGGACCGTCCGTTGGCCGGAGGGTGCCCTGATCGGTGTCACCGGGTTGCACGAACGGCCCGACGCCCGCGGCATCGCGCTGCGCTTCGCGTTCGACCCGGCGATGCGCGGCCACGGCCTGGCGCGGGAGGCGGCCGGCGCCGTGCTGACGGACGCGCATGGGCGCGGGCGGCTGACCCGGGTGATCGCCGTCACGCGCGAGAGTAACATCTCGTCGCGCACCGTGCTGGGCGGCATCGGCATGCGCCAGGTGTCGCAATTCGAGCGGCATGGCGACACGATGCTGCAATACGAGAGCCTGCGGCCCGCGTCGGCCGGATAGCATCTCATGCAACTTCTGAATCTTCTCCCCTCTCCTTGCAGGAGAGGCTGGGGAGGGATGGCCACGCGCAGGGTGGCTGGCGTAACTACCCCTCCTCCCGGCCTCCTCCCGCAAGGGGAGGAGGAGAAGCGTAGCGCGCCGGCTTGACACTCCGGGCGGGCGCGGCGGAGTTTCGACCATGATCAAGATCAGCGCCGGGCCGTATCAGTTCACCGCGCGGTTCGAGGACGCGGCGCCGAAGACCGTCGCCCGGTTCCGCAGCCTGCTGCCTTACCAGCAGAAGATCATCCACGTCCGCTGGAGCGGCGAGGCGTGCTGGATTCCGCTCGGCGACCTGGACCTCGGGCTGCGGCACGAGAACGCCACCACGTACCCGGCGCCAGGCCAGATGCTGCTGTACCCTGGCGGGCTGAGCGAGACGGAGTTCCTGCTCGCCTATGGCAGCGTCAACTTCGCCAGCAAGCTGGGGCAGCTTGCCGGCAACCACTTTCTCACCATCACGGACGGGATGGAGAAGCTGGCCGGACTGGGCAAGATGGTGCTGTGGCAGGGCGCGCAGGACATCCGCTTCGAGCTGCTGCCGGATTGACGCCGGTGGTACCAGGAGTGAAGCCGGATGGCATGGATGTAGACCCAGCCTCAGAGCGGATGCAGATTGGCGAGCTGGCCGGGCGTGCCGGCGTGAGCCACCGAACGGTCTGCTATTATGCCCTGCCGCCGGGGTCTAGCCCAACAATGGTGCTGCATCGTTGACAATGTCAACTCAGATAGAGCCTCTTCGTCGTGAGATCGTCGTAGTGACTGGTGCTTCGACTGGCATCGGCGCCGCCACCGCTCGCGAGTTGTCCAGGCGCGGCTTCCACGTTCTTGCTGGCGTGCGCCGGAGCACGGACGCCGACGCGCTCCGGGCCACGAACCTTGAGCCGGTCATGCTCGACATCACCAACGAGGCCGAGATCGCCGCGCTCGTGAAGCGCATCACCGACGATCCTGAGCGGCGTCCACTGCGCGCCCTGGTCAACAATGCAGGCATCGGGGTCAATGCGCCCGTAGAAGCGCTGCCGCTCTCCGAGTGGCATCGGCTGTTCGACGTCAACCTCTTCGGCCACGTCGCGATGATGCAGGCGCTGTTGCCTGCGCTCATCGAGAGCCGTGGGACCGTCGTCAATATCTCCTCCGTCGGCGGCAAGGTGGCGATGGCGACCTACGGCCCTTACGCCGGCTCGAAGTTCGCCCTCGAAGCGGTCAGCGATGCGTTGCGCCGAGAGGTCG
>CAXSFF010001001.1:0-2160 GCA_964236035.1 uncultured Acetobacteraceae bacterium | reverse complement strand
GGCGATGAAGCCACGCTCGAAATCGTTGTGGATCACGGCCGCCGCCTGCGGCGCCTTGGTGCCCCTCGCGATGGTCCACGCCCGCGCCTCCTTCGGGCCGCAGGTGAAGTACGTCACCAGGCCCAGCAAGCCATAGCCGGCGCGGATCACCCGGTCGAGCCCGCTGTCGTGCAGGCCCAGCCCCTCCAGGAACTCCGCCCGGTCGGCCTCGGGCAAGGTGCTGACCTCCGCCTCGATCGCCGCCGACACCACCACGGACGCCGCCCCCTGCGCCGCCGCCATCGCCGCCACCGCCGCGGAGCGGGCGTTGCCCGTGGCGGCGGCGGCCTCCTCCACGTTGCAGACGTACAGCACGGGCTTGGAGGTCATCAGCTGCAGCCGGCGCACCGCCTCCGCCTCGCCGGGCGGGATCACGCCGCGCACGGGATGCCCGGCCTGCAGCGCGGCCACCAGCGGCTCCATCAGCGCCACCGCCGCCAGCCCGTCGCGGTCGCCGCCGCGGGCCTTCTTCTGCGCCGCCAGCAGCCGCTTCTCCAGGCTGTCGAGGTCGGCCAGCATCAGCTCCGTCTCCACCGTCTCGGCGTCGCGGATCGGGTCGACGCTGCCCTCGACATGGGTCACGTCGTCATCCTCGAAGCAGCGCAGCACGTGGACGATGGCGTCCACCTCGCGGATGTTGGCCAGGAACTGGTTGCCGAGTCCTTCGCCCTTGCTGGCGCCGCGCACCAGCCCGGCGATGTCGACGAACTCCAGGCTGGTCGGCACGGTGGACTTCGAGCGGCCGATCTCGGTCAGCACGGCCAGGCGCGGGTCCGGCACGGCGACGCGGCCGACGTTGGGCTCGATGGTGCAGAACGGGTAGTTGGCCGCCTGCGCCGCCGCCGTCGCCGTCAGCGCGTTGAACAGCGTCGACTTGCCGACGTTGGGCAGCCCGACGATCCCGCAATTGAACCCCATCAGCCAGTCTCCTGCATGCCTAACGCGACCTTGCTCATGAACGCCTCGTTCTGCCGGCCTGCCAGCAGCGGCGCGGCGCCCGCGACGGCATCCAGCAACGCGGTCAGCCAGCCCTGGTCGACCTTGGCGAAGTCGCCCAGCACATGCCCGGTCACGCGGTCCTTGTGGCCGGGATGGCCGATACCCAACCTTACCCGCCAGTAGTCGGGCGTGCCCAGGATGCGGTCCATGCTGCGCAGCCCGTTGTGCCCCGCCGCCCCGCCGCCGCGCTTGACCCGCACCCGGCCCGGCAGCAGGTCCAACTCGTCATGGAACGCCGTGATGGCATCGGGCGGCAGCTTGAAGAAGGCGCTGGCCGGCTGCACGGAGGCGCCGCTGTCGTTCATGTAGGTCATCGGCTTCAGCGCCAGCACCTTCTCGCCGCCGACCATGCCCTCGGCGACCAGGCCCTTGAAGCGCTGCCGCCACGGGCCGAACCCGTGGCTGGCGGCGATGGCGTCGACCGCCATGAAGCCGATGTTGTGCCGCTGCCGGGCCATGCCGGGCTCGGGGTTGCCCAGGCCGACCCAGAGCTGCACCAGATGGCTACTTCTTGGCGGCAGGCTTCGCGGCGGGGGCCTTTGCCGCGGCGGGCGCCTTCGCCGCCGGCTTCGCCTTGACCGGCGGAGCCGCCGCCGCGGCAGCCGCCTCGGCCAGCGCCGCCTCGGCCGCCTTCGACGGAGCCACCGTGGCGATGACGAAGTCGCGGTCGGCGATCACCGGCCTGGCGCCTTCGGTCCCCTTCAGGTCCGAAAAGCGCACGTTGTCGTTGATCTCGAGCGTGCCGAGGTCCGCCTCGAACTGTTCCGGCACGCTGTCCGGGTCGCACAGCACCTCGACCGTGTGGCGCACCACGTTCAGCACGCCGCCGCGCTTCAGGCCGGGCGAGGTCGCGTCGTTCTGGAACGTCACCGCGACCGAGACCCGGACCGCCTCGCCGGCGGCCAGGCGCTGGAAATCGACGTGCTCGGGCTTGTCAGAAACGGGGTGGAACTGCACCTCGCGCATCAGGGCGCGGGTGGTTTCCCCAGCCACCTTCACCTCGAACAGGCGCGAGCGCCAGCCGCCGCGGACCAGCTCGCGGACCACCTCGCGCGGGTCCAGCGCGATCAGGGTGGGCGTCTGCTTGGCGCCATAGATGATGGCGGGAACCTTGCCCGCCCG
>CAXSFF010001000.1:0-2161 GCA_964236035.1 uncultured Acetobacteraceae bacterium | reverse complement strand
GCGCCGCGCAGCCCCACCAGCCCGACCATCTCGCCGCGCCGCACGTCCAGGTCGACCGGCCCCGCGCCGCCCGCGAGCACGCCGGCGAGCGACAGGCAGACCGGCCCGGCCGACGCCTTGGCCCGGCCGAACACCGCCTCGGGCGGCGCGCCCACGATCAGCGTCACCAGCGCCGCGGGACTGGTCTCGGCGACGCGGCGGCAGGCGACCAACCGCCCGTCGCGCATCACCGCGACGTCGTCCGCGACCTGGAACACCTCGTCGAGCCGGTGCGAGACGTAGAGGATGCCCAGCCCCCTGGCCCTGAGGTCGCGCAGCACGTCGAGCAGGCGCTCCACCTCGTCGGCTGGCAGGCTCGCGGTGGGCTCGTCGAGCACGAGCACCTCCGCCTCCGCCGCGAGCGCCCGCCCGATAGCGACCAGCGAGCGCTCGGTGCGGCCGAGATGCATCACGCGGGCATCCGGGTCGATGTCGGCCGACAGGCCCTCCAGCGCCTCCAGCGCCCGGGCGCGCGTGCGCTTCCAGGAGATCAGCCCGCGCCCACGCCCGCCGACGCGGCGGTAGCCAACCCCGAGGGCCACGTTCTCGGCCACCGTCATCCAGCCGATGAGTCCGAGGTCCTGGTGGATGAAGGCCACCCGCGCCCGCCCGGCGGCCTTGGCCTGCGGATGCGCGTAGGGCGTCCCGCGCAGCAGGATGCGGCCGGCATCGGGCGTGTGGATGCCGGCCAGCATCTTGATCAGCGTCGACTTGCCGGCGCCGTTCTCGCCGAGCAGCGCCAGGATCTGGCCCTCCCGGAGAGTCAGCCACACGTCGTCGACCGCCAGCGTGCCGCCAAAGCGCTTGGTCACCGCCTCGAAGGCGAGCAGGCTCTGGTCGGCGGCCATCGTCATCACTCCGGTTCGGCGCCTAGGCGATGTCGAGGTGCACCTTGATCGCCCGCGTCCGGTCGCCCGCCATCGCGAAGGCGGCGGCGGCCTCGTCGAGAGGAAAACGGGCGGACAGCATGGGCGACACGTCGATCCGCCCACTCGCCAGGGCGGCCACCGCGTCCGCGAACTCGTCGCAGAACCGGAACGAGCCGAGAAGGTCGATCTCGCGCGCCGTCATCAGGTTGACCGCCACCGGGGAGAGGCCCGGCGGCAGCATGCCGAGCTGCACGATGCGCCCGCCCGGCCGCATCAGCGCCGGCAGGGACGCGACCGAGCCGGCCGTGCCGGCGGCCTCGAACGCGATCTCGAAGCCGCCGCCCGCGGCGGCCTCGCGGGCCAGGGCGTCGTCGTCGGCGACGCGCACCGTGGCGGCGGCGCCCATCGTCCGGGCGACTTGCAGCGGCATCTCGGCAAGGTCGCTCACCGTGACCTCGGCGGCGCCAGCCAGCCGGGCGGCGGCCAGGCACATCAGCCCGATCGGGCCGGCGCCGGCGACCAGCACCCGGCGGCCAAGCAGCGGCCCGGCGCGCCGCATCGCGTGCAGCGCCACCGCCAGCGGCTCGGCGCAGGCGGCGAGGCGAAACGGCATGGCGTCCGGGATCGCCGCGCACTGGTCGGGACGCACGCCCAGCATCGCGCTGAAGCCGCCCTGCACATGCGGCATCCGCGCTGCGCTGCCCAGAAAGCGCATGTCGCGGCACAGGTTGCCGCGCCCCGCCCGGCACTGCGGGCAGCGCAGGCAGGCCCGGCTCGGGTTGATGGCGACCCGGGTGCCGACGACCGGCGCACCGTCCCCGGCGGCGCTCTCGACCACGGTGCCGGCGACCTCGTGGCCCAGCGTGAGCGGTTCGCGCAGGCGGAAGTCGCCGACGCCGCCCTTGCGGAAATACGACAGGTCGGAGCCGCAGATGCCGCCGCACGCCACGGCGACCAGCAGTTCGCCCGGCACGAGCGCGGGCTCGGGCCGATCCTCCACGCGCAGGTCGGTCGCACCGTGCAGCACCGCCGCCAGCATGATCCTGGTCCTCCAGTCGGCCATGCTCCCGGCTTGTGGCCGCCGGGCTTGCGATGCCGCCGGGAGGCATCGTCCTCTTATCGCCCTCGGATCACAAGACGTTGCGTGGTGCCAACGGCGGGGTTCTTCGATCCATCCGCAAGCAAGGCCTGGCGTTGCCCGTCGCCTGAAGGCGAGGACCCGTCGGGAAGAGCCGTCTCTGGATTGAGCATTG
>CAXSFF010000999.1:0-2163 GCA_964236035.1 uncultured Acetobacteraceae bacterium | reverse complement strand
GTAGATGCCGTAATGGGCTTGCACCGGGGCTGACATCCGGGGCGGGTCTCTTCCAGAGTGATGGCACAACGCAGGCCCGAGCGGTTCAGGTCCGTCCATCAGGAGGGCGGTCATGGAACACCATGTTGGGATCGACGTATCGCTGGAGTTGAGCAGCCTGTGTGTGCTGGATGCGACCGGGAAGGTCATCCGGGAAGCGAAGGTCTTGAGTGAGCCGGAGGCGCTGGTTGCCTTCCTGCGCGGCCTTGGTGTGACGATCGTCCGCGTCGGCCTGGAGGCAGGGCCCTTGTCGCAATGGCTGTATGACGGGCTTCAGGAAGCGGGCTTTGAGGCGGTGCTGCTCGAGACGCGCCACGTGAGGGCGGCGCTGTCGGCCATGGCGATCAAGACGGACCGCCGGGATGCGCGCGGCATCGCTCAGCTGCTGCGGATGGGTTGGTATCGTCCCGTGCATTGCAAGTCGGTTCCGTCACAGGAGGTGCGAGCCTTGCTGGCCGCGCGCAAGCAGATGCAGATCAAGGCCATGGACCTGGAGCAGACCTTGCGGGGGCTGCTGCGCGGCTTTGGGCTGAAGGTTGGCGACGTGAGCCGTGGAAAGCTGGCGGCGCGCATCCGGGAGCTGGTGAGCGGCCACGCCATGCTGGAACGGATTGCGGAGCCGATGTTGACGGCGCGTGAGGCGCTGTGGAGCGAGTTCGCCAAACTGCATCGCGAGGTCCTGGCGATCGTCAAGGAGGACCAAGTCTGCCTCCGGCTGATGACGGTTCCGGGTGTTGGCGCCGTGGTGTCCCTGACCTACCGTGCTGGCGTCGACGATCCGGGACGGTTCGCCAAATCCAAGTCGGTTGGCGCCTTCTTCGGCTTGACACCCAAGCGCTACCAATCCGGCGAGACGGACATCACCGGCGCGATCACGCGGGTGGGCGACGCCGGCGTGCGAACGGCCTTGCACGACGCGGCCAACGCGCTGCTGACACGGGCGACCAAGTTCAGCACGCTCAAGCGCTGGGCGCTTGACGTCGCCAAGCGGCGGGGCATGCGGAGGGCGAAGGGGGCATTGGCACGTAAGCTGGCCACCGTGCTGCATCGCATCTGGGTGGACGGGACGGAGTTCGTCTGGGGCAAGGACCCGGCCGCCGCGGCAGCCGCATAACGCAAGGAGGCACACGGCTCGGAGCGGGCCAAGGCGGCTCAGCTCCCACAAGGTCCCGTCGCCGGGACGCGGAGATGGTGAGGCAGGTTCCGCTGCAGTGGCCGGGAGCGATCCCGAGACTACGCCCAGTAGATTGCTCCACCACTCCCTCTTACAGCATGAAGTGGCGGTCTCGCGCCGACCACGGACAGAAGCACGAAACCGGCGGCTGGATGCACTTTGGAGCTTGACGACCAAGGGCCCATTACAGAAGCAGCGGAACCGAAACTGCATTTCAGCCATTGCCGCGCTACGCGCCGTGACTTGCTGAGTTCGTCGCCACCTCACCGCACCGGCGTCTGATCGTCGGCCTTGGTGTCTGGCCAGGCATGGAGCGCGGCCTCGGCTATCGCCAGCAGCGACGCACGCGACGCTCCGTCACGCGCGAGCACCGACATGCCCTGCGTGACGGCCAGCACCAGCCCTGCCAAGGCGGCGGCTTGCGTTCCAGGCGGCAACACGCCGCCCACGATGTCGCGTTCGATCCGCATCTGCAGCCGGTCGGCGATGCTGCGGCGTATGTCGGCCACGGCATCCTGCACATCGGCAGCGGCTGCCGAGCCGCTCGCGGTCGCACTGGCGAGCAGGCAGCCCCTTGGTGTGACCTCGCCGGTGTAGATCGTCGCTGCGGCGGTCATCAGGTCGTGCGCGGCTTGTTGGGCTGTCCGAGCATTGGCGATCGCACGTTCCATGTCCGCCGGGTCGCCTGCGTAGAGCCGCATGGCTTCGAGGAACAACCGCCTCTTGTCCCCAAAGGCTGCGTACAGGCTTGGGGCGCTGATCCCCATCGCGGCGGTCAGGTCCGCGACCGAGGTGGTCTCATAGCCGTGCCGCCAAAAGGTCAGCATGGCCTGCCGCAGCGCGGCGTCCCGGTCGAAGGAGAGCGGCCGGCCAGTCCGGCGAGGCAGGGGGTGCACCCTCAGCACCTATCAGTTTCCAGAACACCCCAAAGTTGTGGGATGGGCTGAAAG
>CAXSFF010000998.1:0-2164 GCA_964236035.1 uncultured Acetobacteraceae bacterium | reverse complement strand
GGGGGCCTCCCCCCTGGCGGGTCTGGGCAGAGCCCAGCCTTGCTTGCCTTGCAGGTCAAATTAGGACCACTGGTACAAGGCGCGAGGCGGGGTGTTCAGGTCACCCGCCGCCCTCCATGTGCGCCTTGAAGGCGTCGGCATGGTCGGGGTGCCAGCGCGACAGTGCGGGGCGGTTTCCGATGATGTCACCGGCGCCCCAGGCGATGCGTCGCTCGTCCATCTCGCGCGTCACGTCGTTGTCCGGGCACAGGATGTAGAAGTCGCCACGTGCCATCGCCGGCAGCATGAAGTCCGCGACCTGGTCGGCGGTCCACGCGGCCGCCGGCTTCTCGGCGACCCCGCGGCGGCGGGTGAAGCCGGTGTAGGTGAAGCCGGGGATCAGCAGGTGCGCGGTGACGCGCCCGCCCGTCGCCAGAAGGTCGTGCGCGAGGCTTTCGGTGAGCGCCTTCAGCCCTGCCTTGCTGACGTTGTACGCGGTGTCGCCGGGTGGCAGGGTGATGCCCTGCTTGGAACCCGTGTTGACGATGGCGCAGGGCCAGTCCGCCGCGATCATCGCCGGCAGGAACTCCTGCACGCCGTGGACAGCGCCCATCAGGTTGGTCCCGACCGTCCGCTCCCACACCGCAGCACCCGCAAGGATGCCGCCGCCGCCTTCGCGCCCGGCATTGTTCATCAGCAGCGACACGGGCCCGAGCCCCTCCGCCGCCCGCCGCAGCGCCGCCACGGCGCCGGCGTCGCTGACGTCGGTGGGAACGCACGACACCTCGACGCCCTGGCCGCGCAGCCCGCGCGCCGCCTCTGCGAGCTGATCCTCAGCGATGTCGGCCAGCACGAGCCGCATCCTGGCCTCGCCCAGACGGCGCGCGGTCGCAAGGCCGATGCCGCTCGCGCCGCCGGTTATCACCGCGACGCGACCGGCAGCGATGGCTGGATGATGGTTCATGCCGGTCTCCTCGGACGGGTATCGTCAATCCCGCCGCAGTGCCAAGCCAGCCAAACGACCGGCTGTATGATGCAGCGGCTCTGGTCGGCGGACGAGTCAGGCGAGCCTTTGCCGTCACGGCCAGGACCAGGACCGCCCTGCCGATCGCGGCTATGACGCCGAAGCCAGCCGCATCCTGTGCCGACGCTTCGGCGTCGAGCCCTGCGCCGCCAGGCGGCGACAGCCGCACGGCTCCGTGCCTGGGCACGAAGCGCTGGCCCGTCAAGTGTCCAATGCTTGGCCTCTGGAGAACCGGCGCCTCGCCCTACGATACGACCGGCTTGGCTGCATCGTGCAATCCATGCTCCGCGCCGCCTGGCTGTTCCTGGTTGCAGGAAAACTCGCCCGGGAATCCTGAAAACCGGGTCTGAAGGAGGGGCCTTAACCTTCCTCCTCCCCTCCGCCCCAGTCCGCCAGCTTCCCCATCGCCCCTCGCGGCAGCGCCTCGCCGAACGCGTACGCTCCCGGCCGCTCCGCCGCCGACAGCTCCGCGGCGGCGAACCGGCGCAGCTCCGCGCGCAGTGCGCCGGGGTCGCCGCCCGGCCCGGCCGGCACCACGAACGCCTTGAGCCGCGCGCCTTCCTCCGGCCGCATCAGGCGCACCGCGACCTCGGCGACGCCGGGGTGGCGCACGAGTCTGGCGCCGACCTGCTCGGGCGAGACGTTGACGCCGCCGACCTGCACCGCCCCGTCGCGCCGCCCGAGCACGCGGAACCGCTCGCCCTCCCAGGCCAGGCGGTCCGGCGCGTCCACCGCCCGCCCGTCCGCCCCATCGCCGTGCCACAGCCCCGCGCCGTCGCGCCGCCAGCCGGGCAGCAGGGCGTAGGGCTGCGCCGGGTCGTCGCGCCAGCCGATCCCCGCGGTCTCCGCGCTGCCGTAGACCTGCACCAGCCGCGCCAGCCCGGCGGCGCGCAGCCCGAGCGCCGTCCCGTCCGGGCAGGGCGCGGTGGAGGTGACGCCGACCACGTCGGGCGGCAGCGCCTCGAACATCCCGCGCAGCGCCGCATCCCAGAACGCGGGGTGGCCGAGCACCAGGTCGCCCGGCCGCACCAGCGAGGCGAGCCGCGACGCCGCCTGGCCGCGCAGCTCGACCACCTCGACGGCCCCCTCCGGCGCGAAGTGGGCCAGCGCGAGGTGGCGCGGCAGCAGCACGGAGTGGATGAACCCGTAGGCATGGTGCGA
>CAXSFF010000997.1:0-2165 GCA_964236035.1 uncultured Acetobacteraceae bacterium | reverse complement strand
TCTCGATTGCCAGCACGCTGCGCAGGCCCGGCCAGCCGCTCAGGGCGTCGAGGGCCGCAGCTTCGGTGCTGGCGAACACTCGGCGCCGGACCAGCCGGCCGTGTGTGTCGTCGAAGGCGTCGCAGTCAGCCCGGCTCGGTGCGCCAAGACGAAAGCAATGCTGGTCGAAGTGCTCCACCACGGCCGCGTGGGCTAGCGGGTGATTGTCCTTGAGGGTCAGCAGGTAATCGCCCCCACGCGGCAGGATCTTCGTATCCACCCGGCCAAGGCCGCGGTGGCAGGTGGTCAGGCTGCGACGGCTGTTTTCTGGATGGGTTTACGCCAGTTCCACGCTAGCAGTTCGTGCAGCCGTGACGCGGGATGGTCGGCGATCCTGCGCAGAACATCGGCGAGCCAGGCGCGCGGATCGAGATCGTTCAGCTTGGCCGTGACGATGAGCGAATACATGGCGGCGGCGCGTTCGCCGCCACGATCGCTTCCTGCGAACAGCCATGCCTTGCGCCCAAGTGCGATGCCGCGCAGCGCGCGCTCGGCGGCGTTGTTAAAGGGCATGCTGTCCTTGGCACTGCTTCCTAGTGGAACTTCCAGCGACGGAGATGTATCGCTGGGCCGCCGGGATAGGGGTGTCGGGAGCACTAAACGGCGGCAGGCCGACCTTACCATGAGCTGCGAGCTCGAGTTGTTACGTGGCCGCCCCTACGACTTGCCCGGCTGCGCTGCGAGCGCGGATCCGTAGATGTCGTGCAAGCCCGCTGGCTCCCTTGGACAACAGGAGGGACAGAGTGCGTGTTGTAGGTATGGACATCCACCGATCCTTTGCTCAGGTGGCAATCCTGGAGGAAGGACGGATCACCCGGGAGCTGCGGGTTGATCTCGTCTATGGGCCCCTGGTGAACTTCGCCAAGACGCTGAGCATTGAAGATGAAGTCGTCATCGAGGCGACTGGAAACAGCGCCGCCGTCGAGCGGCTGATGCGGCCATACGTAAAACGTATCGCCGTGGCCAACTCGCGCTTGGTTCGGGCGATTGCCTATGCCCGGGTCAAGACCGATAAGATCGACGCCGCAATCCTTGCTCGCTTGCATGCGGCAGGTTTCCTGCCTGAAGTATGGGTCGCTGACGAGGATACGCTGAAACGCCGGCGCCAGATTGCCGAGAGGATGGGTGTTCTTGAGCAGGTCGTTCGACTGAAGGGCCGCATCCAGGCAGTCCTGCACTCGAACCTGATTCCGAAATACACCGGTCATCTGTTCGGCAAGGCTGGACGCAAGTGGCTCGACAGCCTGCCGTTGCCCGATGAGGAGCGTGCCATGCTCGGGCGACTGGTGACTGAGCTTGAGCGTGTCTCCACGCAGATGGGCGAACTCGACAAAGTCTTGGCGCAGCAAGCGCTCGACGACCCGCGTGCACGGCGTCTGATGACTATCCCGGGCATCAGTTCGGTGGTCGCCTCGACGGTGCTGGCCTCGATCGGCGACGTGTCGCGCTTCCCGACGGCGCAAAAGCTGAGCAGCTACTTTGGACTGACACCCAAGGTGCGGCAGTCCGGGGATCAGCCGGCGCGGCATGGTCGTATCTCTAAACAAGGCAACGGCGACGCCCGCAAGATGCTTGTGGAGGCAGCCTGGTCGGCCAAGACAGCGCCAGGTCCACTTCGGGCTTTCTTTGTTCGGGTCCAGAGCAAGCGCGGAGCTGCTGCAGCTGCTGTTGCGACAGCCCGCAAGCTGGCGGTGATGATCTGGCACGTGCTGTCGGGAGAAGCGGAGTACACGTTTGCCCGGCCGGCGTTCACCGCGATGAAGCTCCGCAAGGTGGCACTGAAGGCTGGCGCACCCAGGGAATACGGCAAGGCCGGCCCTGGCCGGGATTACTGGATCAAAGAGATCCGGCACAAGGAAATGGACTACGTCGAGCGGGCCGAACGGGCCTATGAGCGAATGGTTGAAGCGTGGCGCGACAAGCCGAAGAAAACTGCAGCTGGATGACGTTTGGGGCTTCTCAACACCATCCGTGGTGAGACAAATACGGCCATCGTCGAGGAACCGCCTGAACACGTCCCAGCGCTTCAGCATGTAGTCCATTGCTTTGGCCACCTCGGCGTGGCGCGACATCTTGGTGCGTGCCGTGCGCATCCAGGTTTCGAGTTCGGCCACGAGCGGCGCCAC
>CAXSFF010000996.1:0-2165 GCA_964236035.1 uncultured Acetobacteraceae bacterium | reverse complement strand
CGGCCATCCGGCCCCAGCCGCCCCGCATCCCCGGTCCGGTGCCAGACCGTGCCGCCCTCGGCCACCTTGGTGGCGGCGTCCTGCGCCGGGTCCAGGTAGCCGCGGTTGACGTGCGCGCCGGCGACCTGGATTTCGTCCCCCACGATCCGCAGTGCCACATCTGGGACCGGCCTGCCGGCGGCCAGCCCGCCGCCTGCGTCCATCGCCGCCCAGTCGGCTGCGGTCAGCTCGTGCAACGCCTGGTGCGCGACCGGCTCCGCCTCCGTCGAGCCATAGACCGACGTGACGGCTGCCTCCGGCGCCCCGGCCAGCAGCCGGCGCATCACGTCCGGCCAAACCGGGCCGCCGCCGGTGAAGACATGGCGCAGCCGGGCATAGCCGGGCTGCCCGGCCAGCGCACCCGCAACGGAGGGCGGGGCCAGCAGCCGCGTCAGCCCGTCCCGCCCGATCTGGGCCGCCAGCCGGGCGGCGTCGGCCTCCGCCGGGCGGCGCAGGTCCGCGTCGGGAAGGGCGGACGTGGTGCCCAGCCCCAGCCCGGCCAGCGCGAACAGCGGCAGGCACACCAGGTCCCGCGCCGGCCCGTCCGGGCGCAGCAGGGGCGCCAGCGCACCTTGCTGCGCGAGCAGGAAGCCGTGCGTGCGGACGATGCCCTTCGGCCGCCCGGTCGAGCCGGAGGTGAAGCTGATGAGCGCCGGGTGCGCGTCAGGCCAAGGCGGGGCATCCCCGCCGGCCGCGCCGCGCCGGATGGTCAGCGGCAGGGCGAGGAGGGGGCGGCCCACCAGCGCGGCGGCGACCAGCCCGATGCGCCGCCGGCCCACGAACCGCTCCGGCCGGGTCGTGGCGAGCGCATGGCGCAGCCCTGCAAGCCCTGCCGAAGGCTCCGGGAACACCGCGACCGCGCCGACGCGCCACAGCGCGATCAGCACGGCATACAGGGCCGGCGACATGCCCAGCGCCACCAGCACCCGCGTGCCTGGCCGCACGCCGGCGTCCCGGTATTGCCCGGCCAGGAACGCTCCCCAGCGATCCAGCGCCGCGTAGCTGATCTCGCCCCCACTGGCCTCGACCAGTGCCGCGCGCTCCGGCGCCCGCGCCACCTGGGCAGCAAAGGGTTCCAGCGCGCTCACGCCGGCGGGCGGCCGAACAGGGCGTAGCGGCGGAACACCGCGCCGCCGAGCAGGCGGCTGTGCCGGAGCGAGGCGTTGTCCTCGTGCATCAGCGCATGGATGACGGTCCGGAACCCCAGCCGGCGGGCAGCGTCGTGGAACGCGCCGGCCAGCACTGCGCCGATGCCGGGGCGCAGGGCGGCGTAGGTCTTCAGGATCGCGGTGGCCGGGACCGGACCCTCCGCGAAGTCGGGCAGGCCGAAGACGAAGCCGGCGGGGGTTCCATCTGGCTCCTCGGCGAACAGGACCAGGCCCGGCACCAGCCGCGGCAGATGGGGGCGGTAGAGGGCCGCAAATGGCTCGAACGGGATGGGCGTGAACAGGGGCGCCTGCGCGAAGCCGGCCAGCACCAGGCGGTGCATCAGCCGCAGCTCCGCCTCCGCAGCGCCAGGATCGTACTGCCGCAGCCGCAGCCCCGACGCGCCCAGGCGGCGGACGCGCGCGCCATCCAGCGCCAGCAGCGCCGACGCATAGCGCAGCACGGGCGCGAACCCGGCGGACTCCAAGGCAGCTTGCAGCACGGGATCGGCTGGCGGCTCCATTGCGAACGGCGACCGGCCGCTGCCTTCGACAGCCAGGCGGTAGCTGTGCCAAGTGTCGGCATCCAAGGGCGCCAGCAGCCATCCCGGGACCGCATCCGCAATGGCGCGCAGCAGCGCCGCGCCGCCCGCGGCATCGGCGCATCGCACCTGTCCCACCGCTGCTGCCCGGCCGCCCTGCCAGGGCACGGCATCGCGCCACACCACCGCCTGGCATCCGGCGACCTGGAACAGCTCCATCGCGGCGGGCATCACTGCGGGAACGCGAACATCGCCGCCCCTGCGGCGAGGGCAAGGACGCCCATCCCCTCGCACGCCACAGGCCGCCAGCGCATCCGGGCCAGCGACGCCAGGCCGGCCGCGCCGGCCAGCAGCAGCAGCAGCGTGGCCTTCGCGGCCATCCCGTCCGCCGGCGGAGCGCCGGGAAGCAGGGCGCGCGCCTCGATCACCGCCCAGAACA
>CAXSFF010000995.1:0-2165 GCA_964236035.1 uncultured Acetobacteraceae bacterium | reverse complement strand
TCAGGAGAGCGCCATGATCAAGTTCACCATCCTGCTGCGGCGCAAGCCGTCGATGACCCACGACGAGTTCGTCGCCTACCATCGGGAGCGGCACGCGCCACTGTTCTGCGCGCTGCCCGCCGTGCGGCAGCACGTCCGGCGCTACGTCCAGTGTCATACCGTGCCGGCGTCCGTCCCCGGCCTGCCGCCGGTCACGTTCGACGGCATCACCGAGCTATGGTTCGACGATGTGGCCGGGCTGGAAGCCGTCTTCACCTCCGAAAGCTACATGGCAACGATCCGGCCGGACGAGGCAAAGTTCCTGGACCTGCACGCCTGCGAGTTCGTGCTTTCCACCGAGACGGTGTTCATCGCCTGACAGGCGGCTGAAGGGTGTCGCGCCGGGCCGAGCCTCGTGCGGGCCGGGCCGGTGCACCGCTCGTGGCATGGCGCCGCTCGGCTACGGCGCCGGGATTGGGTCCGGGGTTCGCCACATCACCAGAATGGCGGTTGCGACCAGGCCGGCGATGATGAACACGGTCCCGTCGCCCAAGCGGCGCGTCACCAAGCCGCCAGCCAGCGCGCCCACCGCGAACGCGAGGCATATCCACCCCAGCGTCGCGGCCTTGTCACGATCCGTCTCCGAGGACGGATCGAGCCACACGGCGACCGCAGCAGAGGCAGCGCCGCGCAAGTTGCCCGTCGTCATCCCAGTGTTGAAGCCAGCCGAGCCGATGTGGGACAAGCTCGTGATCTGGACAGCGGCAATGAAGCCGACGCACGCCGTCACGATGTCGTTCGGCAAGCCGCCGACGGTCAGTGCAAGGATGAGAAGGACGACGCATTCCACGGACAGACGCACGTTTCGCGAGTTCAGTCCCCGCCGCTTCAACCAGGCCCCAGCCAGCCGGGACGAGACCAACCCGGCGACGAAGGCCGCCATCGATGGGATGAAATGCGCCGCCTCGCTCAGTTCGCCCGCCGTGGCATGGAGCGCGAACAGGACGACATTGCCGGTTTGCGCGTTTGCGAAAAGGTGGCCGTGAGCCAGATAAACCCAGGCGTCCATGACCCCACCTGCGGCGGTCAGGATGCAAGCACCGACCCTGGCAGCCCCTCCCGTTGTCTCGGCCAACTTATCTGCCATGAAGCGCCTCCTTTTTCACGGCGTCCGCCGTCCCAAGCGGTCCCGCTCGCCAAAGCAAAGCGCCGGACACAACCTGCTCTGGTAATGGGAAGTCCATATCACGGAGCCGAGTTGCCCTGGTGAGCCGCTGACCGGCATGCGCGAGGGAGGAAGCAGGCAATGGCCGTGGTTTGGGCCGGCGACGAGCGCTACAGGTCGTGCGGGAGGCCAGTCATGTCTGCGCTGCTGTTCCAGAGGTTAAGGGCGTTGCTGATGTTGTAAGACAGGTCCGAGGACCGGACCTCGTGCCCGTTCGAGAAGTATCTTCCGGTCGCGTGCTCCCGATCACCGGAAGAAAGCAACGCAAGCCGCCGTCCTGACGTTGCCGGACTGTTGACGTTGCTCATGAACAGCGCGAGTGCGGGCAGAATGCGCTTCGAGATGAAGCGGAGCGGCGCCGGGTAGGTCCGCGCGAGGCCGGTGGCGGGCATGAGGCCAGGGTCGAACGCATCGGCAGAGATGGATTGCAGCCGCTGGTCCGGCGAAGCGGTCAGGCGGCGGGCGAGCTCGTACGTGCAGTAAACATTGCAGAGCTTGGAGGTGGTGTAACGGCGGCGGCCAGCGCGCGACCCAGGCTCGAAATCGTGCGCCACCGCGTCCGCATTGGTGTAGCGCGGCTCAGGCATGCCCGTCTTCTGCTTCGGGTCGTGCGTCCCGCTAGACACGAAGGTGATCCGGGCATCGCTCGCAAGGTCGGGCAGCAGCAGCCGGACCAGCAGGTAGTGGCCCAGGTGGTTGACCGCGAACGTGGTCTCGTAGCCCTCGGCGGTCCAGGTGGGGGCGGCGACATTCTGCCCGCCGGCGTTGCAGACGACGCCGACGAGTGGCGGGAACCCGTGTTCGCGGAAGGCGTCCACGAAGGCGTGGACCGATGCCTGCTTGGCCAAATCGAGAGGTAGGATTTCTGCCGCGCCGCCGGATTGGCGCAGCTTCCGCACGGCCTGGCTGCCCTGTTCCGCGTCCCGGCACGCGATCACCACCAGAGTGCCGCTGTCTGCGC
>CAXSFF010000994.1:0-2168 GCA_964236035.1 uncultured Acetobacteraceae bacterium | reverse complement strand
TGGCGCGCGTGCCAGGCGTCCTCCTGCCGGCGCTGCTCGTCCAGCACGTCCAGGCCCGGCGCGGCCTTGTCGTCCGGCGCGGCAACGGCGCCAGCTGGGTCGGCGAACAGATTCAGTTGGCGGCGCTGGTGCTGGTCCAGAAGGTCAGCACCAGGCCGGGCACGGGCCATGGCAGCCTGCTTCAGCAGCGGGATGGGGCGGGATATCGTTCGTCGTAGCTCCTGACGGGAGACGCCAGCGCGCAAGCGCGGCCTCCCCCTTGTCCCACCCGGAGATGCGAACGGGGAGGGCGTCAACCGTCAGGGTTGGGCGAAGGCCAGGTGCAGCGACCCGAGTTGACGGCCTCAGCCACACTCCTGCGATACCCGTTCGATGAACCAGCATCCGGCCGGCCCTGGCGGCGTGTCCATACGATGGATCGCGTGGAGGGGGTAGGGCCGCTCGCGCCACTCCGCAAGCAGCAGGTGGACCAGGCGGCCTGCGGCCAAGTCATCGCGCGCCAGCGTTTCCGGCAGGTTGCCCCACCCCAGCCCGGCCAGGATCAGGAGATGCTTGGCGGCGAGGTCGGACACCCGCACCGTTTCCACCGCAAGCACCGCGAAGTCGCGTCCCTGAGACAGCTTCGAGCAGTCCGTCAGCACGACCTGGACGTGCTTGCGGGCCTCGCTGGTCGGGATCGGCCCCGTGCCGCCCGCCAGAGGGTGGCCGGGCGCAGCGACCGGAACCAGTGATGTCTCGCCGACCCGCGCCTGCTCCAGGCCATCGACGGCATAGAACAGCGGACCGCTGATCCCGATGTTGCTGGACCGGTCCAGCACGCAGGCCGGCACGCCCCCGAGCGCCTCGACCGCAAGGCGCAGGCCCACCTTCGGGTACCGCAGCCGGAAGGCGGTCAGCACGGCCACCAGCAGGTGGGCTGGCACCATCGCGTCCAGCACGACGCCCAGCTCCGCCTCGACGCCGGCCCGCAGCCCCTCGGCGCGCGCCCGCAGCCCGTTCACCTCCACCCCGATGCGCCGGGCATCGACCAGGATGGCGTGGCCGGCCTTCGTCAGGGTGGGCCGTCGCGTGGCACGGTCGAACAGCTCGATGCCGCCAAGCTGCTCCTCCAGGGCGGCGATCGTGTAACTGACCGCAGACTGCTGCCGGTTCAGCCGCCGGGCCGCAGCCGAGAAGCCGCCCTCCTCGACCACCACGAGGAAGACGGCGAGCTGGTCGAACGTCGGAGCGCGACGGCTATCATCAACAGGACTGCTCACAACCATCAGGATATTCCGGATTGAGTGATGGGTGAAGCAGCATCACCTCTGTCGGCAGGCGAGCAGGCCCTTGTCAGTACAGAATGACACGCAACAGGGACGCCTGCCGGTGTACAGGAGATGGATGATGGACCGTAGGATCGAGTCTGCCGTTGCCGCGAACCGGGTCATCGACGACGGTGACCTTCTGCTGCACCGCGCGCTGCCGATGGGCGGGGGCGAGGCGGTCGGCCCGTTCGTGTTCTTCGACCACTACCGGCACCAGAGCCGGCGCGGGATCGGCGACACGCCGCACCCGCACGCCGGCATCGAGCTGATCAGCTACCTGCTGGACGGCGGGATGGAGCACCGGGACAGCATGGGCTTCCGGGACCGGCTCGGCCCCGGGGACGCGCAGTGGATCAGGGCGGGCAGCGGCATCCTGCACGCCGAGCAGCCGCTGGGCGGCCGTCACGGCGTGCAGCTCTGGGCCAGCCTGCCATCGGGGCAGCGGTTTGCGGAGCCGGCCTACGCCGCCTGGCGGTCTTCAGACCTGCCGAGGGTGGAGCTGCCCGGCGGCTGGGTGCGCGTGATCGCGGGCGACGTCGCCGGCGTTCATGGACCCATCGAGCTTGCGACCCCGGCCACCTTCGCCCACGTCCGGCTGGACCCTGGGGCAACCGCCGGGTTCGCCGTCGATCCCGCGGCCGAGCTGGCAGCCTACGTTCTGGATGGGCTCATGGCTGGGGCCGGCACGCCGCTCCTGCCAGGCTCGCTCGCCCTGCTGACGGCTGGCGACCGGGTTTCGCTGACGAACCTTGGCGACGGGCCGGCCGATGTTGCCCTCCTCGGCGGCGCCCCGGCCGAGAGGCCCTTCGTGTTCTCCGGCCCGTTCGTGATGGGAAGCCGGGAGGAGGTGCGGCGGACCAA
>CAXSFF010000993.1:0-2170 GCA_964236035.1 uncultured Acetobacteraceae bacterium | reverse complement strand
ACATCGACCGATGAGACACCGGCTTCGTCGTCGAAGCATCTTCATGGCGCCCAGCCTGTCGCTGTCCCAGCCTGTTACCGCCATGCCCATGCACCTGTGGTCTCCACGACCGATCCGTCAACAACCGCGTGAGGCAGTCGCCGGTCCCGTGGTCCGCAGGCAGGGCTCTCTCCCGCTCTCCAGCCAGAATGACAATGCCACCCGGGCGGTGAGCGGCATGCGTCTGCCGAGGCGTTGTCGTCCCTCACATGGAGAGACTGCAAGCTCCAATCCAGCGCCGCCACGATCCTGCCGACAAAGGATGAACAACCTGCTTCGGTCGTCAGCGATCTTTCGTCCCGGTCAACGAACCTGCCTCCCATCCCCAGGATTGCAGCCCGCCGCTGTGATGCAGCAAATCACGACGAAAGCGACATCATGCCGGGTCAAAAGCCGGTTCCGACGCCGAAGACGCCTCGGACACATTCCGCAACCGGCGCACGGCGACATGCACCCGATACGTTTCGGCATTGTGGCGTCTGCATGGCGGCAAGCCTAGGGCCTGTTAGCGCCTGAACCGAGTGGCCTTTCCTGCGCTTTCCCTGTTTTGGGGAGTGCGGGTGGGATGCTCACAGATGCGCAGTGGAGGGTGCTTAAGCCCTTGGTCGAGGCGTGCCGTCCCCATGCCAAGGTGCCCCCGCGTCACCTGCGGCGCACCCTTGGCGCAATCTTCTGGCGCCACGACAATGGCGCCAAGTGGCGGGCGCTTCCCGCCGAGCACGGCTCCTGGTGGATGGCGGCGCAGACCTTCATTCGCTGGGCACGGCTGGACGTGTGGGAGCGCCTGCTCGCCCTCGTCCAGGAGCGCGGCCTGCAGCTCGGGATGACCTTCCTCGATGCCATCTTCATCCGCACCCACCACAAGGCAGCCGGGGCGGCCAAAAAGGCGATGCTCCGGCACAACGAGACCATCGTGAGGCACTTGGCCGCTCTCGTGGCGGGTATGGCACCAAGGCCTGTGTCCTCGCAGACTGCCTCGGCCGCGCCATAGCCTTCGTACTGGCGCCGGGACAGGCCCACGAGCTGCCCCACGCGGTGCCGCTGCTCGACCAGCTGCCGCGGGTGCCCAGGTGGGTGGTCGCCGACCGCGGATACAGCAGCCATGCCTTTCGCGAGCACATCCGCGACCTGGGCGCCGAGCCTGCGATCCCGACGAGGCGGAACGAGGCTCCCGTGGCCTGTCCCGACTGGATCTATGTCCACCGCAACCAGGTCGAGCGGCTGTGGGCTAGGCTGAAGGAGTGGCGCGCCGTCGCCACGCGCTACGAGAAGACCGCCACGTCCTTCATGGGCGTGCTCTGCCTGAAAGCCGCGCTCGACTGGCTCAGAGGCTAACAGGCTCTAGCCCCAAGGCCTGGTGTGCAGCACAGGACATACGTTCGTATTCTGCGTGGATCGCGGGCTCACGTCGGGACGTCTGCCCCGACATGACACCGCAGCCCGATTGACATCCGCGCCACCCCGGTGCGACCCGCTCATGTGGACGAATTTACGCGAAGGCGCCGGCAAGCTGGGTGACGCGGCCCAGCGCGCAGTCGAGCGCCAGCGAGACCCGCAGCGCCGCAGAGGTCGCGCCCGGGTCCACGGTGACCAGGGGCAAATCCAGCAAGGGGTGACGCCGTGGTTCGGGAAGCCGCATCGTGGCGTCGTGTGCGGGGGCCAGGAGCTGCACCGCAAGGACCAGCGCCGCCGTCTCGCGATGCGGCAGTCGGACGATGCCGAGCCCGCGGACTTCCAGCAGGCCACCCAGCGCCGCCGGCGCGCGTGCCTGGCCTGCCTCGACCTCGACCCGGTCGTCCGCGACCAGCTCGAAGCCCAGGTGCAGCAGCCGGAGCAGCAGGTCGGACTTTCCCGAACCGGGAGGGCCGAGCAGCAGGACGCCCGCCCCGTCGCGCGCCGCGCAGCTTGCATGGATCTGCATCCGCCGAACTGTGGATCGTGGCCCAGGCGAAAGGAAGCGCCGTGTGACCCACATGGAAATGTTCTGGTCCCTGCCGGGAAGCGGCGGACGGCGCGGCCGAAGGAAGGCCAGAGGCTCTGCCTCTGGACTCCGCTCAAGGCTCACCTTGAGAATCCAATTCTTAAGTCAAGGGATCAAAGGGTCCTCGGACCCTTTGCGGGTCCGGGCAGA
>CAXSFF010000992.1:0-2179 GCA_964236035.1 uncultured Acetobacteraceae bacterium | reverse complement strand
AAGGACGGCCGCGTGGTCAAGGGCGTCAACTTCGTGGCCCTGCGCGACGCCGGCGACCCGGTGGAGCAGGCCGCGCTGTACGACGCCGCCGGCGCCGACGAGCTGACCTTCCTCGACATCACCGCCAGCCACGAGAACCGCGACACCATCTACGACGTGGTCAGCCGCACCGCCGCCCGCGTGTTCCTGCCGCTGACGGTGGGCGGCGGCGTGCGCTCCACGGGCGACATGCGCAAGCTACTGCTGGCCGGCGCCGACAAGTGCAGCATGAACTCCGCCGCCATCGCCCGCCCGGCGCTGATCGCGGAGGCGGCGGAGAAGTTCGGCAGCCAGTGCGTCGTGGTGGCCGTGGACGCCCGCGCCTCCGGACCCGGCGCGTGGGAGGTGTTCACCCATGGCGGCCGGCAGCCAACCGGGCTCGATGCCGTTGCCTGGTGCCGGCAGGCCGCGAGCCTGGGCGCGGGCGAAATCCTGCTGACCAGCATGGACCGCGACGGCACTGGCGCCGGGTTCGACCTCGCGCTGCTGGCCGCCGTGTGCGGGGCGGTGCGGGTGCCCGTGGTGGCGTCCGGCGGCGTCGGCACGCTGCAGCACTTCGTCGACGGCGCCCGCGCCGGCGCGACGGGGCTGCTGGCGGCGAGCGTGTTCCATTTCGGCACGCTGGCGATCCCTGCGGTGAAGCGGGCGCTGCACGACGCCGGGCTGCCGGCGCGCCTGCCACGCGATGCGGCCTGAATGGCCAAGAAGGTCGTGAAATCGAAGGCGCTTGCCGTGACCGATGCCACCGTGCTGGACCGCCTGCACGCCGTGGTGCTGGAGCGGCGCAGCGCCGACCCGGCCGTCAGCCACTCCGCCCGCCTGCTGTCGCGCGGCACCGCGAAGATCGCCCAGAAATTCGGCGAGGAGGCGGTCGAATGCCTGATCGAGGCGGTGGCCCGCAACCCGGCGGCCGTGATCACGGAAAGCGCCGACGTGCTGTACCACCTGCTGGTGCTGTGGGCGGATGCCGGAGTGGCGCCGGCCACCGTATGGGCGGAGCTGACCCGGCGCGAGGGGGTCTCCGGCATCGCCGAAAAGGCCGCCCGCGCCTCGCCGCTCGCCATGAAGGGCCGCAGCCGCAAGATACCTTGAGGACCGTCATTGCGAGCCGCCGCTTGGCGGTGTGGCAATCCAGGGCGACCCAGCCGATATTCAGCGCGCGGCCCTGAATCGCCACGGCCAAGGGGCCTCGCAATGACGATCGTGGTGAGGGAACGGACATGCCGATCAGCGGTCTTGGCGACTACGACGACCACAACATCTTCGCCCGCCTGTTGCGCGGCGAGATCCCGTCGCGCCGCGTCTACGAGGACGAATGGGCGGTCGCCTTCCACGACATCGCGCCACAGGCGGCGCTGCACGTGCTGGTGGTGCCGCGCGGGCGCTACGTCTCGCTGGCGGACTTCACCCGCGACGCGTCCGACGCCGAGATCGCCGGGTTCTTCCGCGCCGTGGGCATGGTCGCCCGGCAGCTCGGGCTGGAGCCGCCGGGCTACCGCATGCTGGCCAATGTCGGCGACCATGGCGGGCAGGAGGTGCCGCACCTGCACGTGCACCTGTTCGGCGGCGAGGCGCTCTCCCAGCGCATGGTGAACCCGCGCGTGCCTGGCTGACGCGCAACTCTGCTGGCGGCGGATCGTTGCGCCTGGCATGCCCGGACACCCGACCAAAGACGTGCAGGCCGTCATCGACCGTCTTTCTGAGCAACGCGGCCAAACGTCGCCGCCGACCCATGCCGAGGGCGTCAACGACTGGGTGGCGGCCTACCGCGACAGCCTGCTCGGCATGACCGAGTTCTCCGGGCCGCCGGAGCCGGTTGCCAGCATCGAGCTACACCGCGCCGACGGCATTGACGGGCCGCTCGACCTGCGGGTGTATCGCCCGGCGGCGGGTGTCCTGCCAGCGATCCTGTACATGCACGGCGGCGGCTTCATCGCCGGGTCGCTGGACACCCATGATGCCTGCCTGCGCACCCTGGCCAACGCCAGCGGCTGGGTGATCGTCGCCGTGAACTACCGGGTCGCGCCCGAGTACCCGTTCCCCGCCGCGCCCGAGGATGGCTACGCCGCCCTGCGCCATGTCGCGGCCTGCGCCAACACCATGGGCATCGACCCGGCGCGCATCGTGGTGGCGGGCGACA
>CAXSFF010000991.1:0-2180 GCA_964236035.1 uncultured Acetobacteraceae bacterium | reverse complement strand
GTCGAGACCTTCACCGAGGGCCTCGCAGACCGCGCTGCCGGAGCCGCGTCACGAGACCCGCGCCGTCAGCGCCGCCCGCACCCGCCCTCCCGGCAACGCGCCGGGCAGCGCCGCCGCCTCGCACGCCGCCGGCACCAGCCTGGCCAGGTCGATGCCGGTCGCGACGCCCATGTGCTCGAACATCCACACCAGGTCCTCCGTGGCGACGTTGCCGGTGGCGCCGGGCGCGAACGGACAGCCGCCCAGCCCGCCGAACGAGGCGTCGAACACCCGCACGCCCTGCCCGAACGCCGCGCTCACGTTGGCCAGGCCGAGCCCGTAGGTGTCATGGGCATGGAACGCCCAGGCCGTCACGTCCGGGAACCGCGCCCGTGCCGCGGCGAACAGCGAGCGCACGCGGTCCGGCGTCACCCGCCCCGTGGTGTCGCACAGGCAGATCTCCGCGTCCGGCCGCAACGGGATCAGCTGGTCCAGCAAGGCCAGCGCCGCCGCTTCGGGCACGGGGCCGTCGAACGGGCAGTCGAACGCCGTCGCCAGGTCGAGCCGGATCGCCACGTGCGCCGGGATGCCCGCCAGCAGCTGGGCGTACTCCGCCACCGATTCCTGCGGCGAGCGGCGGACGTTGTTGCGGTTGTGCGCCTCGGACACCGACAGCACGAACACCAGCCGCCGCGCCCCCGCCGCCACGGCGCTGCGGCCCCGCTTCTCGCTGGGCACCAGCACCTGCGGCGACACGGAGGGCAGCCGCTCGCACGCCGCCAGCACCTCGTCGGTGTCGCGCATCTGCGGCAACGCCGTGGCGCTGACGAACGAACCGATCTCGATGCGCTTCAGCCCCGCCGCCGCCAGCGCCTCCAGCAGGTGGATCTTCACGGGCGTCGGGATGAACGGGCCGATGCCCTGGTAGCCGTCGCGCGGCCCCACCTCGACGATCTCGACCGCGTCAGCCATCACACCACCCCTTCCTGCCGCAACGCGGCGACATCGCCCGGCGCCAGGCCGAGCAGCTCCGTCAACACCTCGTCGGTATGCGCGCCCACGGGCGGCCCAGGCCAGCGCACCTGCCCCGACTGCTCAAGGCCGGTGTCCTCCATCACCCGCGGCACGATGCCGGCCTGCAGCACGGGATGGCCGAACTGCGGGTCCGGCACCTCGCGCACCATGCCGCGCTCGCGGAACTGCGGGTCGGCGGCGCAGTCGGCGGCCGTGTAGATCTGGGTGCAGGGGATGTCGGCCTCGCTCAGTTGCCGGTCTGCCTCGGCGGCGCTGAACCGCAGGCTCCAGGCGCCGATGACGGCGTCGAGCGCCACCGTGTTGCGCACCCGCGCCTGGTTGCCCTGGAAGCGGGGGTCGGCAACGAGGCCGGGTTCGCCGATCAGCGCCGCCAGCCGGGCGAACAGCGGCTCGGAGTTGGCGGCGATCAGGACCCACTTGCCGTCTGCGGTCGGGTAGGCGTTGGTCGGCGCGGCGGTGGCGATGCGCGACCCGACCGGCTCGCGCACCGTGCCGAACGCGCCGTATTCCGGCAACATGCCCTCCATCAGGCTCAGGACGGAGTCGGTCAGCGCCACGTCCAGCGTGCGCCCTTGCCCGTCGCCTTCGGTGCGGTCGCGCTGCCAGACCGCCGCCATGATGCCGAACGCGGCGTACAGCCCGGCCAGCGAGTCGCCGATGCTGATGCCGACGCGCACTGGCGGCAGGTCCGTCATCTCGGGCGGATGGTTGCACAGGTGGCGCAGGCCGCCGATCGCCTCGCCGATGACGCCGAACGCGGCGCGGTCGCGGTACGGCCCGTCCTGGCCGAAACCGGAGACATGGGCGACGACCAGGCCGGGCCGCACGGCGCGCAGGGCGTCCGCCCCCAGCCCCAGCCTGGCCAGATGCCCGGGGCGGAAGTTCTCCACCACGGCGTCGCAGCCGGCGGCCAGGCGCAGCACCAGGTCGACGGCCTTGCGGTGCTTCAGGTTGAGCGTGACGGAGCGCTTGTTGCGCCCGTGCATGGACCACCAGAGCGATTGGCCGCCCTCCTGCATGCCCCACTGCCGCACGGGGTCGCCGGCACCCGGCGGCTCCACCTTGATCACGTCGGCGCCGAGGTCGGCCAGCAGCCGCGTGCAGAACGGCGCTGCGACGAAGTGCCCGAGTTCCAACACCCGCAGGCCCGACAACACCCCATGCTT
>CAXSFF010000990.1:0-2181 GCA_964236035.1 uncultured Acetobacteraceae bacterium | reverse complement strand
GCCCGGCGTTCCGCCTCGGCATGATGCGCTGCTTCCGCCGCCGCCGCTGCCGCATGGGCATGAGCAGCCTTGCTACGCTCGGCCTCTGCTGTGCGCTCGGCCCTGGCCAAGCCGGATTGTGCCCGCGTCGCCTCGGACCAGGCTTGCGCCAACGCCAACTCGGCCCTCGCGAGCGCCGAGCGAACCTCGACAAGACCGGGCCGTGTTGTTGCAAGTTCGGTTTCGGCCTCGTGCAGCCGAGTCCGAAGGGCATCGTTCTCCTGAACGCGCTCGGCGGACAGCGCGCCTAGCAGGCTCACCTGGGCGTCGAGCACGCAGCGCTCGCCAAGCTGGGCAAAGCGCTCCCTGACAGCGCCGACCACAAGCGTGTCGCGCAACTGGGTCAGTGCGGCGATGGCGGGCGGACACTCCGCGCCGACAACCAGCACCCCCAATCCGTGAGCGTGCAGGAACTCGAAATGCGGGAACATCTGTTGCAGTTCGGACCAGTACCGCCATACGCCGAAACCATCGTCGCGCACGTTGGTGTCGTGGAACAGCACAACGCCGCAGTCGGACATCTTGCTCTGCCATGTTTCGAAATCGTGCCGCACCTCGTTGTAGCCATGCCGGCCATCGATGTGCAGCAGGTCAATCGAGCCTTCTCCAAAGTTTTCGAGCGCGTCGTCGAAGCTGCGGCGGAGCAGTGTCGAAAATGCCCCGAACCGTGGGTCGTGATAGGACCGCAGCGCGGTGAACATCTCCTCTTGGTAGAACCCGGCCTGTTCGTCGCCGATCCAGGTATCGATTGCGAAGCACCGTGCGCCCAGGCCCTCGCGCTGGGCCGCCTCGCAGAAGGCGGAGTACGACACGCCATTATACGAACCGAGTTCCACGATGCAACGCGGCGCCAGCGCCCGAACAAGCCAGTGAGCAAACGGCACGTGCCCGTACCAGGCGCTCTCGACGCCCCTGCGGTCGGAGCGCCAGAACAAAGGGTCTAATTCGGGCGTCCAGAGCGCTTTGAGCAGCGTTTCCGCTTGGCTCTTCCAATCAGCCGTCAACGGGCACCTCGGCATTGATGAAATTGATAGACAGGTGATGACACCCGTACTCTGCACGAACCTGGCCAGCCTGTAAGCCCGCAGGGGCCATTTCTGCCGGCTGATCGATGCGATCGCCGAAAGACGGATGCGAGACAGGGTCTCGCAAAATTGGCTACAAGGGCTCATGCCGAAGTGGTGGCGGGCCTGCCTGCGGCGCCGTTCGATGCCCTTGTGGCAGCGACGCTGGCGGGGAACTGCCTGGAGATTGGGGGTCAAGCCGCTATCGCCACGGGCGGACATAAATCATTGGCAGGTCGGAATTTCTGTCCGAAGCCCGAACCGAACGTTCCATTGTAGACCGCGCAACGGACCTGAAGCAGCAGATCAGCGCCGCGTCGCGACCAGCGCATCTGCTGGTGCTTGTTCATCCGCCGGTTCACCAGGAAATTGGCCGTCCTTTCGGTGATTGCCGTTCCAACCCGCAATCCAGCCCGGTGCCGCTCGGCGTAATTGACCAGCCAGTTGCTCTGGCCGGTGAGATAGCCATCCAGTGCATGCAACGCGGTCGATGACTTTCGGGAAGGTGCAATGGAGTTTCGCTGGCCCTGTTCGCCCCGGAAATGAGGCATCACCATGCGGATATGATCGATGCTGGTCTGCGCATCCTTGGCTTTGCCATTCCAGATGCGCCAGTGCAGCCGTTCGACCGTCTCGACGATCACCGCCTTGGCTTCCACCTGTGCCGGATCATCCGCCGACAGGCCGCTGGCGATCTGCTTCAGGTGCTGCAGCCGCATGGCGATGTGGAACCAGTCCAGGATCGGCAGCTCCGTGACCCCGGCATCGGCAAGGATGCGCCGCAGTCCGGAACAGCCGTTGGTGAAGGCTGTCAGCACCGTGTCCTCGGTTCGCCCGACAGCGTCAAGGCTGCGGCGGATCAGCGCCTTGATGTCGGCGTCAGCTTTGGCGACAGCGCCGAAAACCTGTCGTCCACCAGCCTCCGTCTCGACACTTCCGACCCTGACTTCCAGATGCCGCTCGCCCGCCTCACAGCTGCGGATGAAGGTCAAAGCCAAAGTGACCGCCATCGCCGGTGTCGCAGTCTCCGGCTTGGCGATGCTCTGGTTTCGAAGTCCCTCGCCGATGTTCAGGGTGT
>CAXSFF010000989.1:0-2183 GCA_964236035.1 uncultured Acetobacteraceae bacterium | reverse complement strand
AGACGTCGTAGCCGAAGCGGGCGAACACATCCATCAGCGAGTATTCGCCATGTCAGGGGACTTGCAGGTCGAAGCTCGCCAGCGCCGCCGGAGAGGAGCCGTGCACCATGAACAGCACGGGGCGCGGCGCGTCGCCGGGCTGCGGGGCGCCGAGCCGCTTGCGGTACATCGCCAGCCGGATGTCGGCGTCGCCGCGCCGCTTGGTGGCGGTGTAGCCGGCCCGCCAGATGTCCGGCGCCTGCGCCGCCGCGGGCACGGCCGCCAGGGTGGCAAGGCTCCCAGTGGCGGCGAGAACGGCGCGTCGCGTCGGATCGTCCATGGCGGTCTCCCTCAAAATCAATCCCAACAGCCCGTCGTTGCGAGGCCGCTTGGCCCTGAATTGCCACGCCGAAGCCGGCTCGCGATGACGAGCATCAGCCCAGTGCCTTCGCGGCCTCCATCACGGCGGCGGCGTGGCCGGGCACCTTGACCTTGCGCCACACCTTGGCGATGCGGCCGTCCTTGCCGACCAGGAACGTGCTGCGGTCGATGCCCATGAACGTCTTGCCGTACATCGACTTCTCGCCCCAGGAGCCGTACGCCTCCGCCACGCCGCCGGCATCGGACGCCAGCGGGAAGCTCAGCGCGAACTTGCCGGCGAACTTCTCGATCGCCGGCATCGCGTCCTTCGACACGCCAATCACCTCGATGCCGACATGGCCGAGCTGCGGCAGCGCCTCCTGGAACGCGCACGCCTGCGTGGTGCAGCCGGGTGTGTCGGCCTTGGGATAGAAGTACAGCACGAACGGCCGCCCCTTCATGCCCGCCAGGCTGACCGTGCGGCCGCCGCTCGCCGACATCTCGAAGTCCGGCGCCTGATCCCCTTCGGCAACGCTCATCCGACCACTCCCACCCGCTGTTCGAACAGGGCCCGCACCTGGGCCGCCACGGAATCGAGCCTGGCATGGAACGCCGCCTCGTCACAGCCGCCGGCTGCCATCAACAGCACATCGAGCGCCTGCGCCGGCAAACGTTGCGGGACACGGGGGCCAAGGGTGATCCGCAGCAGACTCTGCACCGTGCGCCACAGATGATCGGCCCGGATCAGCAGCGCCGCCTCCGCCGGGTTCAGCGCGCCGGCATCCAGCAGCCGCGCCACCGCCACGCGGATGGTCGTCGCCGGGCGCGCCGCCGGGTGCAGCAGCAGCAGCGCCTGCACCACGAACTCCACCTCGATCTGCCCGCCGGGCCGCAGCTTCACGTCCCATGGCCCGTGCGGCGGCAGGTCGCGCAGCATGCGCACGCGCATCGCCGTGGCATCGGCCAGCATCTCGGCGGGACTGGCCTTGGTCGCCATCGCCGCAGCGATCGCCGCCGCCACCCGGGGGCAAAGATGCGCGGGGCCGGTCACGCAGCGCGCCCGCGTCAGCGCCATGCGCTCCCAGGTCCAGGCGTTGGCCGCATGGTAATGCTGGAACGCCGCCAGGCTGACGGCGACGGGCCCCTGGTTGCCGGACGGCCGCAGCCGCATGTCGACCGCATACAGCGGCCCGGCGGCCCCGGGCGACATCAGCGCCGCCACCACGGCCTGCGCCAAGCGGATATAGTACTGGCTGGCCGGCAGCGGCCGTGCCCCGTCGCTCTCGCCCACGTCGTCCGGGCGGTCGTAGACCAGCATGAGGTCGAGGTCCGACCCCGCCATCATCTCCCGCCCGCCGGCCTTGCCCAGCAGCACCACCGCCATGCCGCCGCCGGGCACCGAGCCGTAGCGGGCCACGTGCTCCGCCGTCACCACCGGCAGCAGCGCCGTCAGCGCCGCGTCCGCCAGGGCGGTGCGCGCCAGCCCGGCGGCGTTGACGTCGATGCGGCCCTCCATCTGCGCGACCGCCAGGCGGAACTCCTCGCCGCGGACGGTGCGGCGCACGATGGCGATGGCGTCGTCGGTCGCCCGCGCATCGTGCAGCTGCATCCGCAGCATGGCGCCCGGGTCGGCCTGGATGTCGTCCGGCGCCAGCAGGCCGTCCAGCGCCGCCGGCTCCTGCGCCAGGTAGTCGGCCAGCGACGGCGCCGCGCCCAGCACGGCGGCGACCCGGTCCAGCAGCACCGGCTGCCGCTGGAACAGCGACAGCAGCGGCACGCCGGCCGGCAGGCGGTGGATCAGCGTGTCGGCGCGGCCGAACGCGGCGTCCGGCTCGCGCTGCGCC
>CAXSFF010000988.1:0-2186 GCA_964236035.1 uncultured Acetobacteraceae bacterium | reverse complement strand
GGCTGCATCCAACCTTCATCAAGCTTGCCGAGCGCGGCATCCATGGCAACAGCCACATGATGATGGTCGAGAAGAACAACGCAGCGATCGCCGCGGTGATGGATGAGTGGTTAGCGAGCATTCCGGCCCGATAGTGGGCGACCATAGCGGTCCCGACAGTGTTCGGATAACCGTAGGTGTTAGTGCAGGGATGCTGGCTGGTGGCCTGATATCGGCGGTGCAGCTATTTTCCTTTCATGCCGTTCAAGCACAATGCCGCCCGCCGCCATTGCATTCCGCGCGCCCGCCACCGCGTCACGAACTGGCCGGCGTATGAGGCGGGCCTGCGTCGCCGCGGCGACCTCACGCTATGGCTGGACGAGGCGGCGCTGGATGGTTGGGCGGCGCCGAAGCGGAGCAGTCTTGGGGGCAGCCCCGCTACTCCGAACTGGCCATCGAACTCGTGCTGACGCTGCGGCTCGTGTTCTGTCAGAACTCACGCCATTGATGACAGCCGATGACTTTGTTGCACGGGTCGGCGGCGGACACGGAAAGACCCTTCGCCATCCTTTCTCATGCGACGCGGATGTATTCGGGACGACCAAGCTTCAGCATGCGGTTCAGCACGGCGACGGCGATGCCTATCTCGGTCGCGCGGCGTCGATCAGTGCGCAAGCGCAGGGTGCCGCCGATCACCTGCTTGAGACGGCTGATGTCCGCCTCGACCAGCGCCCGCCAGCAGTAGCCCGATGTCACCTGCCAGGCCCTGTGGCCATGTTCGGTGATAGCGCGCAGATGGCGATCTCGCTGGCTCGGCGTCGTCGCCGCAGCGTCGCTTGGCATCGCGCTGGAGCGTGGGGTACGATCACGGTGGCATCCGAATGGCGGGTCGTGACGTCGGCATAAATGCCATCCTGGTCGTACGCTCCATCAGCCGTGAATGTGGCGATCGAGGTGGTGATCTGGTCGAGCAGGGCCCGACCTGCGAGGCGTCGCCGACGTCACTGGTGGTGAGCGTCGCAGCCAGGACCTGGCCGGTGTCGGCGTCCACGCCGATGTGCAGCTTGCGCCACGCGCGGCGCGTCCGTGTGCCATGCTTCTCCAGCAGCCACTCGCCTGCGCCACATAGCTTCAATCCCGTGCTGTCCACCAGGAGATGCACGGGAGCCTTGCCGGATCGCGGTCCCAGTACCGCCAGTGTGTCAGCCCGACGACTCAGGGTGGAGTGGTCGGGCACCGCGAGGTCCAGGCCGAGCAGGGTGATGATGGAGCCGATCAACCTCTCGGTCTGGCGCAGCGCCAGCCGGAACAGTGCGCGCAGCGTCAGAGCCGTGGCAATGGCCAGGCCCGAGTAGCGAGGCCGGCCGCCTCGTGTGGTGCGCGGCTCGGCCTTCCAGGCCGCAATCGCCGCGTCCGTGAACCAGACGGTCAGGCTGCCACGCTGGCGCAGGGCCTTGTCATACGCGGCCGTGTTCGTCACTCGGTGCCGCTGCTTCGGGATGTGGTGACGGCAGTCAGCGTTGGCCCTGAACGGCACGATGGATCAATCCTCAGGGCAGCGGCGATGCTCCTCGCATTCTACCTCAGGGAACCCGACCCGCCGACCCGTGCAACAAGGTCGCCTAAGCGGCTTGTTCGACCTCCACCGTCAGGTGCGACAATGAGTGCAAGTGGGCGAGCCGGCTGCGGTAGAACGCCGCATCATGGCTGCTGGCGGTCGCAACCGACACGATCGCGCCGAGATGGCCGGGGCCGAGGCGCCACACGTGCAGGTCCCGCAGCGTGTCGCCACCGGCCTCCACGGCCTGCCGCACGCCCTCCGTCACCCGGCGATCCGGGTTCATGTCGAGCAGGATCGCGCCCGTGTCGCGGATCAGGCCGTAGGACCAGGACGCAATGACGCAGGCACCGACGATCCCCGCCAGCGGGTCCATCCACAGCCAGTCGAACGCACGCGCCAGCAACAGCCCGACGATCACCAGCACGGACACAGCAGCGTCGGCCACGACATGGATGATTGCCGCGCGCATGTTGTTGTCGCGGTGGGCGGCGCCGTGGCCGTGGGCGGCGTGGTCGTGCTCCTCGAACACTACCTTGTAGCCTGTCCCGGCAACACGCAGCGTCGCGATGAAGGCATGCGGCTCGGGGATATCCGCCAAGCTCTGCAAATAGCCGCCCCGGCCCTCCAGGGCGAACACCTGCCGCGT
>CAXSFF010000987.1:0-2189 GCA_964236035.1 uncultured Acetobacteraceae bacterium | reverse complement strand
CGAGGTGAACCTGCGGGCGGGGGACATCGCCAACATGGGATTCGCGCGGGCGGCCGGCGTCCCCGTCATCGTGATCGGCGATATTGACCGGGGCGGCGTGATCGCCAGCCTGGTGGGCACCCAGGCGGTGCTGGATGCGGACGATGCGGCCACCATCGTCGGCTTCATCGTCAACCGGATGCGCGGCGACGCCTCGCTGTTCGCCGACGGGATGCGCTTCATCGCCGCCCGCACCGGCTGGCAGGCGCTCGGGTTGGTGCCGTTCCTGGACGCGGTGCGCCGCCTGCCGGCCGAGGACGCCGCCGACCTTGCCGCCGACACCAGCGCGCCCAAGCTAGGCACTCAGCTGCGCATCGTCGTGCCGCTGCTGCCCTGCATCGCCAATTTCGACGACCTCGACCCGCTGCGCGCCGAACCGGATGTCTCGCTGCGCCTGATCCCGCGCGGGACGACGCTGCCGCGCGACGCCGATCTCGTGATCCTGCCAGGTTCGAAGGCCACCATTGCCGACCTCGCCACTCTGCGCGCCGAGGGTTGGGACATCGACCTGTCAGCGCATGTCCGCGCCGGCGGTCGCGTGCTTGGCCTGTGCGGCGGCTACCAGATGCTAGGAACCCGCATCGCCGATCCGGACGGGATCGAGGGGCCACCATGCGCCGTCGCCGGACTTGGGTTGCTCGATGTCGAGACGGTGCTGGCGGGCGCAAAGCGGCTCGCGCCCGTAACCGGAATGCTCGCCGGCGCGGCCTTCTCCGGCTACGAGATGCATGTTGGCCGCACCACCGGCCCGGCCACCGCGCGTCCCTTCGCCCAATTCAAAGACGGCCGGTCCGACGGAGCGGTTTCGGCCAACGGCCGCGTCGCCGGAACCTATGTGCATGGGCTGTTCCTGGCCGACGCCTGCCGCGCCGCGTGGCTGGCCCAAAGCGGCGCCCGCTCATGTCCGGGCTACGACGCGAGCGTCGAGGACGCGCTCGACGCGCTGGCCGCGCACCTTGAGCAACACGTCGCCATCGACCGCCTGCTCAGCCTCGCGCGATGATCGCCAACGCCAACGCCGCCGCGATCTGGAACGCGCACGCCGTCCGGTACACGCGCAGCGCCCGGCGCAAATCGGCCACGGTGGGGGCAGGGCGGCCGTCGCCCATCCAGGCGTCGTCAACCAGCGTCGTCCCGTACACGCGCGGCCCCGCCAGCCGCAACCCGAGCGCGCCCGCCATCGCCGCCTCCGGCCAGCCCGCATTGGGCGAGCGATGCCGTCCCGCGTCGCGCATCACCGCGCGCACGGCCGCTCCCGGTCGCGCGTGGGAATGCACGAACGCCGCCAGCACGATCCAGCCCGCCGCCAGTCGCGACGCCGGCAGGTTCACCACATCGTCGAGCCGCGCGGCGGCCCAGCCGAACGCCTCGTGCCGGGGCGTGCGATGACCGATCATGCTGTCCGCCGTGTTTACCGCCTTGTAGGCAACCAGACCGGGCAACCCGAGCGCGCCGCACCAGAACGCGGGCGCAACCACGCCGTCCGAAAAATTCTCGGCCAGGCTCTCGATCGCCGCCCGCACCACGCCTGCCTCGTCGAGCGCCATCGGGTTGCGGCCCACGATCCGCGACACCGCCGCCCGGCCGGCATCGAGGCCGCCCTTCTCCTGCCCCTCGGCGACCGCGCCGACGTGCTCGTGCAGGCTCCGCTGCGCCAGCAACGAACTGGCCAGCACGGCCAGGGGCAGCACGCCCGCCGGTCCGAGCCACCGCAGGAACGCCACCTGCAACCCGAACGCCGGCAGGACAGTGATCGCCAGCACTCCCACGATGGCCACGATGCCGGCCAAGCGCCGCCGGGTTTGCGGCCAGCCGTCCCGATTGAGCCGAGCGTCGAGGCACCCAATCAAAGCGCCGATCCAGACCACCGGATGCCGGAGCGCGCGGAACAAAGCCGGCGGATAGCCGACGGCGGCCTCGATGAGCAGGGCGCCGGCAAGGAGGGACAGGTTCGTGGCCAGCACTATCAATGATTCCGCGATCACCGGAGCGGCGGTTAGCACGTCCGTCGCGCGTGCGGCAGCGGCACCGCTCGCGCATGGCGGCAGCCTCGCTCAGGCGCGGCGGCTGTTCCCTGGCGCGCCTGAGCCGTTCCTGGACTTGTCCACCGGGATCAACCCGGTTCCGTATCCGCTCCCGCCTCTGCCGCC
>CAXSFF010000986.1:0-2189 GCA_964236035.1 uncultured Acetobacteraceae bacterium | reverse complement strand
TAAGATCAATTTTGATCGGTATGGGACTCGTAATCACGATGGCCAAGACAGAAGCGACCCGCGCCCCGCGCGGCACCAAGCCGGTCAGTCAGGCGTTCTTCGCAGCTCTTGATGCGGTCCCGGAACTAACACGTTCCGCCGTCGCCAAGGCGGCGCAGACGATGATCCGCGACGAGCTGAAGACGCGCCGCGAGAAGGTCAAGATGGCCGCTGCCAAGGAAAAGGCGCGCAAGTCGGCACCCGTGAAGAAGGCGGCAAAGGCCAAGGCTGCGGCGCCTGTTGCCGAACCGGCGCCGGCAAAGCGGCGCGCGCGCAAGGTCGCCGACACGCCTGCCGTCGCCTGATCCGCTCGGAGGCCGGGCGCTGTCGCGCTCGGCACCCGGACGATCATCACGCGGCGTTAGTTGACGGGATCGCCTGGCCATGCGGGCCGCGGGCGTTTTATCGCCAGCGGGTGCAGTCCGATCCCGCGGCGTCCCCGTGCCCGCCCGCCCAGCAACCGGATCGCCTCCCGGTAGCCGCCGAGCGTGCCGACATCCACGTAACGTTCGCCGGCGCAAACTCCGCACGCATCACCGCCTTTGGCGATCCATGCATTGACCAGCGTGCCGATGAATTCATCCTGCCGTCCGCGCTGCAGCCACAGCGCATGCAGGTCGTGCAGCACTTGGCCCGGCATGCGGAACGCCCCCCAGACCCAGCGCGACCGCGGCCGCGCCGACTTCACCTGGATCTCCAACACGCGGCCCTCGTCATTCATAACGACGGCGTCGAATAGTTCGGGATGCTTGACCTCGAACAACAGGAACGCGAGCCGGTCGGCCGGCAACTCGCACAGCGCATCTTCCGGAAACCATACGGTATCCGGCAGTCCCACGATGACGGGCTCGTCCGGATGCACCAGCGGCAAGGCGCAGAAGATCGCGTCGCACAGGCCGCTGGCCTGGCTTTGGATCACATAGGCGATGCTGAGGTCGCCGACCGCGCCACCGTAGTATTGCAGGATGTCGGACTTCCATGGCGAGATCACGAAGCAGACCTTGCGTGCGCCGGCGCGCGCCATCCGTTCCACCAGGTACTCGCTGACCGCACGCGGCCGTTCGACGCCGTTCGCATCCAATCGCGAACCGACCGGCAACAATTCCTTCGAGAACGCCAGCGGCTGAATGCGCATGCCGTTGCCGGCCGCCGGGATGATGCCCCACATCAGGCGGCCTGCCGCGCCGCCGCGGCCTCGAATGCCGCCACCATCTGCCTAGCGCGGCGCTCGGCGGTATGTTCGTCGAGCGTGCGTTCGCGGGCGCGCCGCGCCATCGCCGCCAACTCCGCGTCCGTGCGATCGAGCGCTGCCAAAGCCTGCGCCGTGGCATCGGCGACCATGATCTCCTGACCCGGCGTGAAGAACGCCTCCAGTCCCTCCCAGGTGTCGGTCAGGATCGGCACGCCGCAGGCCGCCGCCTCGAACAGCCGGCCGGAGGGACACCAGCCCATCGCCGCCATCGCGGCCCGCGTGACGTTCACCGTGACCCGCGACGACGCGTAGAACGCCGCGTGTTCCGACACCGGCAGGTGCCGCACGAAATACACGTTGTCCGTCCAAGGAAAATCCTTCGGGTACAGCGCACCGCCGAGTACGAACCGATCCTGTGGACGCTCCCGCGCCGGCTGCACGAACAGCTGTTCCAGCATGGCCTGCCGGTCCTCCGCGTAGGTGCCGAGATACGATAGCGCCGCGCGATAATGCGGCGCCGGGCTGCCGGGCCGATGCACCAGCGGATCGACCGAACCGTAGATCGGCGCCACTCGGACGGCGCCCAGCCGAGTCTGCAGCAGGTCGAGCGCCACGCCGCCGGTGTAGCTCAGCACCAGGTCGAACCCGGCGAGGCCCCGTTCGCCGATATAGCCGACCGGCTTGCCTGCCTGCATCCGCGCCAGTGTGACGGGCGTGTCCAGATCGTAGAAGCAGCGCAATGCGGCGTGGCTGTCTAAAACCAGTTCCGTCGCCGCGAGCGCGTCTGGGCAATATGAGGTGACCATCGCCACGTCCGCCGCCTCGATCGCCCGCCGGGCCTGGGCGGCATCCCAGTCCTGATACAGCACCAAGCGGCCACCGCCTGGCAGATCGACCAGGTCGCGATGCTCGGCGTAGTAGGGCACGTCACGCTCGAAGAAGGTGACATGGTGGCCAT
>CAXSFF010000985.1:0-2190 GCA_964236035.1 uncultured Acetobacteraceae bacterium | reverse complement strand
TCAACGGCGCCAAGGAGGACACGGCCCCCCTGATCGACCTGGTGCTGGCGCAGGCCAGCCGCACCGGCCGCCCCACCCTGGCGCTGACCGATGGCGGCTTCCAGCGCCTGCAGGCCGGACGCACCGTCGTGCTGGTCGATTGCGGCCGCCCGCCGCCGCCGGGCCTGGACCGGCTGTCGCACGCCGGCACGCTGTCGATGGAAGTGTCGGTCGGGCGCGAGCGGCTGATCGTCAACTGCGGCGCCGCGCCGGCCGCCGGGTTGCAATGGCGCGACGCCACCCGCGCCACTGCCGCGCACTCCACCCTGGTGATCGCCGACACCAACTCTTCCGAATTGCGCCCCAACGGCATCGGCCGGCAGCCCGAGCACGTGGACGCCCAGCGGCAGGAGGCCAACGGCGCGCATTGGTTGGAGGCCAGCCACGACGGCTACCGCAAGCCATACGGCGCGGTGCATCGCCGGCGCCTGTATGTGGCAGAGAGTGGCGAGGACATCCGCGGCGAGGACGTCATCGAGGCGGAAATCCCGCAGGCGTACTCGCTGCGCTTCCACCTGCATCCCTCGGTGCAGGCCAGCCTGCAACAGGACGGCGAGGCGGTGCTGCTGCGCCTGCCCAGCGGCATGGGCTGGCGGCTGCGGGCAGAGGGCGCGAAGATGACGCTGGAGGAGAGCGTGTACCTGGGCGGGCCGGAGCCTCGGCGCGGGGAGCAGGTGGTGCTGACGGGGCACGCGGACGGGCCGCAGCAGGTCAAGTGGGCGATTTCCAAAGTGGGTTGACGGATGCCTGGCCCTGGCCTTCGCCCATGAAAGTCGTTGAAGTCATCAACGTAGACTTCTCCCTGCGTCACTTCCTGCTCCCCCTCATGCGAGGCATCCGCGCCCGCGGCCACGAAGTCATCGGCGTGGTCGCGGAAGGCCCTCTGCTGGCCGATATCCGCGCCGAAGGCTTCCGCATCGAGGCCGCCCCCTTCGTCCGCCGCCTGTCGCCGCTCGCGCAATGGCGGGCGTTCTGGGCCTTGGTCGCGCTGCTGAAGCGGGAGCGGCCCGGCCTGGTGCATGGCCACATGCCGATCAGCGGCCTGCTCGCCCGCCTGGCCGCGCGCGTGGCGGGGGTGCCGCGGGTCGCCTACACCTGCCACGGCTTCCTGTTCAACCAGCCCGGGCCGTGGCCACGCCGCGCCGCCTCGCTGGCCCTGGAATGGTTCGGCGGCCGGCTGACCGACGTGTTCCTCACCGTGTCGGACGAGGAGGCCGCCGACGCCCGCCGCCTCGGCATCGCCAGCGCTCACAGCGTGCGCAACGGTCGCGACCCGGCCCGCTTCCGTCCCGACCCGGCTGCCCGCGCGCGCCTCCGCGGCGAGCTTGGCGTGGCGCCGGACGCCGTGGTGATCGTCGCCGTGTCGCGCCTGGTGCGGCACAAGGGCTATCCCGAGCTGCTGGCCGCCCTGCGCGACGTGCCCGACGCCGAGCTGTGGGTGGTCGGCGAGCGGCTGGCGAGCGACCGCGGCCTGGACCTCGGCCCGTTGCTGGACGCGGCGGTGGCGACGGGGCGGGTGCGCCGGCTTGGCTATCGCGCCGACGTGCCCGCGATCCTGGCGGCGGCCGACATCTTCGCCCTGCCCAGCCATTTCGAGGGCCTGCCGATGTCCGTCATCGAGGCGATGCTGACGGGGCTGCCGGTGGTCGCCACCGCCATCCGCGGCCCGCGCGAGCAGGTGGTGGACGGGCAGACCGGCCTGCTGGTGCCACCGTTCCAGGTGGCCCCGCTCGCCGCTGCGCTGAACCGGCTGGCCGCTGACGCCGGGTTGCGGGCGGCGATGGGCGAAGCCGGGCGGCTGCGGGCGCTTGAATTGTACGACGAGGCGGCCGTGGTCGCGCATACGCTGGATTTACTGGGCCTGTAGGGGTATGCGCGCGGGATGACCGACGCACCCGACATCGTCCCCATCGCCCGTGCCCTGATCTCCGTCTCCGACAAGACGGGGCTCGTCCCCCTCGCCCAGGCGCTGGCCGCCAAAGGAGTGCAAATCCTGTCGACCGGCGGCTCGGCGGCGACGTTGCGCGCGGCCGGCGTGCCCGTGACGGAGGTGTCGGACCACACGGGGTTCCCCGAAATCCTCGACGGCCGGGTCAAGACGCTGGTGCCGCAGATCCATGGCGGCATCCTCGGCCGCCGCGACCTGCCGGA
>CAXSFF010000984.1:0-2198 GCA_964236035.1 uncultured Acetobacteraceae bacterium | reverse complement strand
CGGCGGTGTTCGCCGGGCTGGAGGGCACCCGCCCCGTGCTGGTGGAGGTGCAGGCGCTGCTGTCCCCCAATGCCGGCGGCTCGCCGCGGCGCTCGGTGATCGGCTGGGAATCGGGCCGGCTGGCGATGATGCTGGCGGTGCTGGACAGCCGCGCCGGGCTGCGGCTGTCGGCGCACGACGTCTACCTCAACGTCGCCGGCGGGCTGCGGGTGGGGGAGCCGGCGGCGGACCTCGCGGTGGCGGCGGCGCTGGCCTCGGCCGCGACGGAGACGCCGACCGACGCCGGCAGCGTGTATTTCGGCGAGGTCGGCCTGTCCGGCGAGGTGCGCCAGGTGGCGCAGGCGGAGGCGCGGCTGAAGGAGGCGCAGAAGCTGGGCTTCGCCGCCGCCTGCCTGCCGCGCCGCGTGGCCCGCGGCGACCGCAAGCTGGCGGCGCCGCCTGGGCTGCGGCTCAACGAGATCGGCCACCTGTCGGACCTGGTCGCGATGTTCACCGGCAAGCCTGCGGCTGCTTGATCCCGCTATGGCGGCAGGAGATAAGCTGGCATGAGCATTCGCCGATGAACCAGGTACGATGAACTGGGTCGATGTGGCCATCCTGGTCATCGTGGCGTTCTCCGCCATGATCGGCCTGTTCCGCGGCATGGTGCGGGAGGTGCTGGGGCTGGCGGCCTGGATCGCCGCCGCCGTGGCGGCGTCCTGGTTCTTCGGCGACATGCAGGGGTTCGCGCGCCGCTACATCGCCAACGAGAACATCGCCGACCCCGTGGCGTTCGGCGTGCCGTTCCTGGTCATCCTCATCGTCTTCTCGTTGCTGGCGCGGGTCGTCGGTTCGCTGGTGCGCAAATCCGTGCTCGGCGGGCTCGACCGTTCCCTGGGCCTGCTGTACGGCCTGGCGCGGGGCGTCGCGCTGGTGGTGGCCGCCTATCTTATCGGCGGCGTGGCGATGGACCATTGGCCGGACGCCGTCTTGGAAGCGCGCACCTTGCCATCCATCTATTTGGGCGCAGCCTGGGTTGCAGCGAAACTACCGGACAGCTACCGCCCGGTCGTGGTAGTGCCCCCGGCAGGACGGTCGACCCGTTCTGCCGATCTCTTGCATGCCTCGCCGTCCGGACGGGCGCTCGCAGCCCGCACGCCACGGCCATAGGGAGACCTCACCCGTGATCCAGCATCCTTCGATACGAGACGGGGACAATGCATCGGAACCCGGTCACGACGACAAGATGCATGAGGAATGCGGCGTGTTCGGCGTCTGGAACGTGCCCGACGCCGCGGCGGTGACGGCGCTTGGCCTGCACGCGCTGCAGCACCGCGGCCAGGAGGCCACGGGCATCGTCAGCTTCGACCACGACCGGTTCCACCAGCACCGCGGCCTCGGCCTGGTCGCGGACAACTTCGGCGACGCCCGCGTGATCGCCTCGCTGAAGGGCCGCCGGGCCGTTGGCCACAACCGCTACGCCACCACCGGCGACACCATCCTGCGCAACGTGCAGCCGCTGTACGCCGATTTCGAGTTCGGCGGCTTCGCGGTGGCGCACAACGGCAACCTCACCAACGCCCTGGCGCTGAAGCGCGCGCTGGTCCGCCGCGGCTGCCTGTTCCAGTCCACCACCGACAGCGAGGTGTTCGTCCACCTGATCGCCATCAGCCTGTACTCCACCGTGGTCGACCGGCTGATCGACGCGCTGAAGCAGGTGGTCGGCGCCTACTCGCTGGTGGCGATGTCGAACGAGGCGCTGCTGGGCGTGCGCGACCCGCTCGGCGTGCGCCCGCTGATCCTGGGGCGCCTGGGTCCGGCGGACGGCACCGGCGGCTGGGTGCTGGCGTCGGAGACCTGCGCGCTGGACATCGTCGGCGCCAGCTTCGTGCGCGACGTGGAACCCGGCGAGATCGTGGTGATCGACGACCGCGGCGTGCACAGCATCAAGCCGTTCAACGCCCAGGCCAGCCGGTTCTGCGTGTTCGAGTATATCTACTTCGCCCGCCCCGACTCCGTGATGGAGGGCATGCCCGTCTACGAGGCCCGCAAGCGCATCGGCGTGGAACTGGCGCGCGAGAGCCCCGTCGCCGCCGACGTGGTGGTCCCCGTGCCTGATTCGGGCGTGCCGGCGGCGATGGGCTACGCCGGGGAGGCCAGGTTGCCGTTCGAGCTGGGCATCATCCGCAACCACTACGTCGGCCGCACCTTCATCGAGC
>CAXSFF010000983.1:0-2200 GCA_964236035.1 uncultured Acetobacteraceae bacterium | reverse complement strand
CCGGACGCCCGCTCGCGCCGACCCGCACCTCGCGCTTCGCCGCACTCGCCGCGTAGGCGGGCACTTCGCCAACAGTGTCCGGACGTTTGACAGAGTGATACACCTTGTTGCTGGGTTTCAAAACCGGTGTTCGACCAGCCCTCTCGCGGCATCGTGTTCAGCCAGTCAAAGACCGATGCCCGTGCCTGCACGTAACTCTTGGCTCAACGTAGCCAAGAAAACCTTGGTGAAAGGGGCAGGTGGCGGCAGTCAGGGTCCTGCTCGTTGAGGACGAGGGTCTTATCCGGATGATGACCTCCGAGTTCCTCCAGGACGAGGGCTTTGAGGTGACGGAGGCTTGGGACGGTGACGAGGCCGCAAGGCTGCTCGACACCACCAATGGCTTTGACGTCCTGTTCACCGACGTGCAGATGCCAGGTACGCTCGATGGCATTGACTTGGCCGTGCGCGCCCGACGTCGACATGCCATGATGCCCTTGCTGGTCGTGTCCGGCTACGCAGCTCAGCTTGCGATCCGACTTGGCGTGCTGCAACCGGCTGCTGTCTTCATCGGCAAGCCGTATGATCTGAAAGAGATCGGAGACGCTTTGAGGCGTCTGACCAACCAGCCCTAGCCAGCTGGACCGCTGTGGCAACCGGTTTGGGGGCGCCTGGGTTGCTACCGCGCGATGCGGGTCTTGCTCATCCGCAGCGTGACGATCACGCCCTCGGTCGGCCAGTCGAATGCAATGGAGCCTCCGAGCTGGCCAGACACGCTTTGTGTGACCAGCTTGCTCCCAAAGCCTCTTGGCCCTGCGGGCTCGACGGGGGGTGGACCGCCCCGCTCGGTCCAGGTGACCATCACCTCATCGCCACTCGCAGTGCAGGCCACGTCAAGCGTGCCGCGTACCTCCGAGAGCGCACCATACTTGATTGAGTTGGTCGCCAGCTCGTGCACAACCAAAGCTAGCGTCGTCGCTGTCGTCTCCCCGACGCGCATCTCCGGCACGGAGATGCGGATGCGGTCGCCAACGGTTCTCCCATCGCCATAAGGCGCGAGCAGGACGGTGAGCAGGTCGCCGAGGAGCGCTGCCTTGTCTTCTGCCTGGCCAGGGATGGGGCGTACGAGATCATGGGCACGTCCCAGGGCAGTGAGCCGCTGCGTCAGGTCCCGGGCCATCTCCGTCGTCGTCGCCGCCGAGCGTGCGGCGATCGCGGTGAGGGCCGACGCGATGGCGAACAGGTTCTTGACCCGGTGGCTCATCTCGCCCGCCAGCAGCTCGCGGGCTTCCTCGGCCTTCTTGCGCGCCGTCACGTCGAGGAAGACCCCGAACATGACCCGCTTGACGATGCCCCTGTCGTCTCCCTGGCCCCGGGCCGAGACCCACCGGACGTCGTCCCCGTGCAGGATGCGAAAGTCGATCTCGTAGGCACCCAGGATTGCCCGCGTCTCGGCGAAGGCAGACCGCACCCTGTCGAGATCCTGAGGGTGGATGCGGGCGGAGAGATCCTCGAAGGTGACTTGCCCGTTCATGGGCACTGCCCACAAGGCATGTGCCCGTTCGTCCATCGCGATCTCATCGGTGTCGACGTTCCACGACCATAGGGAAACGCCAGCGGCGTCAGTGGCAATGCGCAGGCGATCTGCATCCCACACCTGGGCGCTCGACCCTTTCCATGACATCGTGCTGGTCTTTCCTTGCTGGCTACAGCGGCGAGACCACTAGCACGGTTGGCTACAGCGCCTGAGCGCAGTATTTCAGCACGGCTGAGTTCAAGAGTTATGGCCAATGCGGTTCGCACTCGCCAGTCTCGCTATCATCCCATCAAACAGCAACCTTTTGACAGAGTGATACATCAGCCACCAGGCTTTAGGGTGTGGCTCCTTTCCTCCTTCGCTTCGTCAGCTACCTGCGCGTCTCTACGGACGGCCAGGGACGGTCCGGCCACGGCCTGGAGGCGCAGCGCCAGGCGGTGGCCGCCCACGTCGCTCAGGCTAGGGGCGAACTGGTGGCGGAGTTCCAGGAGGTGGAGAGCGGCAAGCGCGCCGATCGGCCGCAGCTCGCCGCAGCGCTAGCTTCCTGCCGCATCCGCCGCGCCGTGCTGGTGATCGCCAAGCTCGACCGGCTGGCCCGCAACGCGCGGTTCCTGCTTTCCGTGGTGGAGGGCAGCGGCGAGGCCGGCGTGGTGTTCTGCGACCTGCCCACGGTGCCGGCCGGGC
>CAXSFF010000982.1:0-2205 GCA_964236035.1 uncultured Acetobacteraceae bacterium | reverse complement strand
GGTCGTGCCAGCTCCGCACAGTCTGCCTGAAGCCGAACTCCCTGGGCAGGAAACGCCAGGGGCATCCGCTCTGCAAATCCAGAGCGGATGGTCGTCGATGATCGCCATCGGGTCTGCCGTCTCGATCCACGTCTCCGGCTCCGCCGCATCCGGGTGCACGCCCGCATGCACCAGGATCACGTTGCCAACCCTGCGGTGCAGGACCGGCGCGGCGTCCCCCTCGCCCAGCATGGCCCCGTCCTGCGTCAGCATCGCCCAGGCCTGCTCCCCCAGGGCGGCCCGCAGGCTGGCGCGGAGCGTGGGGCCGTCGAAGCGCACCCGTCCCTCACGCATGCACAAATCGTACAGCCACTCTCCCCCATGGCGCAGCAGGATGGCGCTGTGGTGCGAGCGCGTGTCGAGGACGGTGGCGAGCAGCATCTGCTCGTGGTTGCCAGGCAGCAGGACGGCGTCGAGGCCGCGCAGGCGCCACGCCTCGATGGCGTTGCTGGCAGCCCGGATTGCGCCCGCGCTGTCGGGGCCGCGGTCCGCCAGGTCGCCGAGCAGGGTCAGGTGCGCGTCGGGGGCCGTGGCACGCGCTGCCTGCAGCACGGCCTCGAGCTGCTCGCGACAGCCATGCACGTCGCCCACCGCGATCTCGCAGTGCCCTGGGGCCATGCGCAGCGGCGCCTCGATCCAGTCCCCGACGATCGTCGGCGTGGCGACTCCCCGACCGGCTTGTCCCGCAGTCAGGGACCGAACCCGACCTTGCCGTTCGACAGCAGCGAGGGAACGCATCGTGCTCCGGGCTGACCCGGGATCGCATACGGACGGACCGCGGAGGCGGCGATCCACCCCGGCTCGCCGCTGAAGGCCAGCACCTGGAGGTAGCCGTTCACGCGGATCTCGGGAACATGCACGATGACCAGGCCGGCCGCACCTGTCAGCCTCGAAGCCTTCGCGTCGGGGCGGGTGAGGATTGGGATGTCGAAGGCCGGGTCGTGCGCCTGGGCCGTGGTGATGTCGAGGATTTCGCACCTGTAGTCCGGAAGCGGTGCCACGGCGGTCAGCCCCGCCGCCATCGCCTGCTGCGACAGGCCTCCCAGGAACGCCAGCGACAGGCACGCGGCGCGCCTCATCGCCGGAGCCCTTCCTGGCCCCGCGCCATGGCCGACACGCGGCTCGGCGGCGCCTGGAACTGCCGGCACAACCCGAGCATCATCTCGTTCTGCCCCTCGGTCAGCAGCCGCATCAGCTCGTCGCGGGTGGCGACGAAATCCGGGTGGGTGCGCGGCAGGTGTCGCTGCAGCAGGGCGGCGAGGCGACTGCCGTTGACCGACACGCTGAACGACCTGAGCTGGCCGTCCAGCACGACCTCGTTCCAGCTGTACATCAGCGGCAGTCCGGCCGCTGCAGCCTCCGCCTGGGCCTCGCTGCGGATTTCCGGACAATACCAGGGAAAGCAGAGCGCCTTGTCGCAGAGGATCTCCGTCGCGACGTTCATCATGACGGTCGAGAGCCTGATATCGGACACCGTGCCGCTCCATGTTCGTTGAATGTTCCTGGACGACGGCAGCGGCCCCCGGCGCCGGGCGAGGCGAGCGAGGAGGACGGCTGTCGTGGTCCGAAGCAACTATATCCCATTTTGGGATAGCGTCTACACACTCCGTAAGCGCGTGGCGAACATTGTGGCGCCGCCATGCCTCGGTCCCGACGCTCCCCGCGCTACCAGACGCTGCAGTCGCTGCTGACACAGCGCCGCGTCACGGCCGGGCTGACCCAGACGGAGCTCGCGGCCCGGCTGGGGCGCCCGCAGTCCTACGTGGCGAAGTATGAGGGCGGCGAGCGGCGCCTGGACGTGGTCGAGTTTGTCGAGGTGACGCAGGCCATCGGCTGCGACCCGGCAGGGATCATCGCTGTGCTGCAGGCAGTGCTGGACCAGGTCCTTTTGAAGACCTGATCCGGGAGGCGGGGGCGACAGGCTCAGCTTGGAGGCGGCTCTATGGGGGGCGCTCCAACCCAGACCGTGATGGTGCAGGCAAGACGGTAACCGGTGCCGTATGCCTGGGGCTTGCAGGTCTTCACCAGCTCACCGTAGTGGTTTGCCTCCATGATGCGGCGCCAGACCTTGGCGATCTCAGGGCCGTCGCGCATGGCGGCGTCCAGGATCGGTTGTTTGAGGGGCTGGAACGTGGGGGGCAGTTCCTGCTGATCCGAGTAAGGTCG
>CAXSFF010000981.1:0-2208 GCA_964236035.1 uncultured Acetobacteraceae bacterium | reverse complement strand
CCAGCGCTATCTCGCCGGCTGCCTTGATCGCCGCGCGGTGCGCGTCGTCCAGCTCAGGATAGTCAAAGCCCTCGTCGACGATATTGAATTTGTCGTCGACAACGCGGATGTGGAGGTAGGGCATGGGTCGGCCATAGCGAAACCAGCAAGGGCCTCTTAAAACCTATGTTTCTCTATACAGCAAATCAAATTGCTTTGCATCATTGACCCACTTATCCCTCCGCGATGCAGCGGAAGAAGAGTGCCCAGCCGAGTGTTCAGGTCGGCCGACGCAGGCGGCGATGCAGATAGTTCTCGTCGAACCCGGCGAGCTGAAACAGCTGTTTGGGGTTCAGGATCGAGACGCTTCCCCGGCTCATGGCCATCGCTCCGGTCAACCTTAGCTCCTTGAGCACCCGATTAATGTGAACCGCCGTCATGCCGAGCGCGTCGGCGAGGACTAGCTGGGACAACGGTAACGCGAACTCGTCGTCGTGCGTCAGGCCGATGTTGCGCGCGCGCAGGTACAGCTCGCAGACCAGATGCGCGACGCGCTCGATCGAGCTGCGCCGTCCCATGCTGACGATCCACGCCCGCATGATTCCTTCATCGATGAGCTGCGCCACGTACATCGCGCGAGCAATGTTGGGGTGTTCGTGCATCATCGTCTGCATGGTGGCGCGAGCCACGGTGGCCACCATCGCGGGCGTGATCGCCTGGATGCCGTGGTCCATCTCCGCCAGCAGCTTGATGTGGAGATCGCAGGCATCTCCCGGCATCAGGAACGCCATGATCTGTCGCGTGCCGCCCGGCAGGATCTTGTAGCGGCACGCCCATCCTTCGAGCACCACGAACATCGGGCCGGGCTCGTCGCCCTCGCGGATCAGATCCTGCCGGGCGGCATAGCGGCGAGGGTGCGCGGTCACCGCCTCGAGCGCGGCGACATCGTGTGGGCCAAGCTCGGCCAGGCCGCTCATTTTCTCGACGAACCGATTGGACATCGGGTTGTTCTACAGCCGAAATAACCCCGGCTACAATAATAGATTATTGCTCAATCTTATTATACGTTGATTATGTCGACCCGAAGCCGCTGTATCGCGATCGCATCGTCGACACGTTGATACAGGCGTCGACGGACGGGAGGTCTGACGACCTCTTGCCTGTACCGAGGCTTGTCCATGCTCCCCGACTATCAGAACTCCCGGAAGCGGGGGTCCCTGCCGCCACAGGCCGACCCTCATGGTCATGCGGCGCTGCTGCTGGTCGAAGGCCTGATCCACGCGCTGCTGGCGCGCTCGATCATCGGCACCGCCGACGCGATTGATATCGTGGAGTCCGCGGACAGCGTGCAGGTCGACATCGCGGAGGCCGCCGATGAGGCAGGCGCGTCGATGTGGCGGTCGCACACGCTGCTGAATGCGATTGCAATGTCACTCATGGCCGACGGTCACGGTGGCTCGGTGCCGCCCAACCTAGCCGTGTAGGGCAAGTCGGAACCGCGTCGGTTCGCACGCAGCTGGGTAGCGCAGTTTAGAATCCGTTTCCTGTTACGGCTCACATAGCCCGGGATCCTCAGGCTTGGGTGTGGCCGCGCGCTGGCCCAACGTGGCGTGATGGGCCGCTTAATTAAGGCGGGTTTTCACCACCGGATTGGTCGCGTCGGCTGCAAGATCGAGTTCTTCGCACCCACGCTGTTCACATGAATCGGGGTCTTAGTGAGCCTAGATAAGACCCCTATCGCCGGGCAGTGTCGGGCTGGCCAGCAGTGCCCGCCTCACGGCTGATTCCTCCACCGCCCGCCCCCCGGGGGAATTGGCACGGCAATCGTGCAGCGCACACCATCCGCACCCAGTTCGTAACTTGTCTTCGCCCCGAGTTGGTAAGGCAGCGCTCGCTCGATCAGCTCGCGACCGTAGCCGCCACCGCATGCGGGCTCGCCAACCCCAGGCATCGTCACGCCACTCTCTCGCCATTCGACATGGAGGCGAGGTGGATCGTCCGTGGACGGGGGTTCGACATGCCAGCGCACGGTCAGGTGTCCGCCGTGGGCGGCGAGCGCGCCATACTTGACGGCGTTGGTCGCAAGTTCGTGCAGCGCGAGCGCGAATGTCTGAACCGTAGCCGAGCGAAGCGACACGCCTTCAGGGCCGTCGAGCGTTATCTTGCCGGACATGCTATCGGCCGCGCCGTGAGCCGCCAGTTCCGAACGTAGCACCTCGTCAAAGGCGA
>CAXSFF010000980.1:0-2212 GCA_964236035.1 uncultured Acetobacteraceae bacterium | reverse complement strand
CGGCGGTGAACCAGATGGACCAGGTGACGCAGCAGAACGCGGCCATGGTCGAGCAAAGCACGGCCGCTTCCCACACCCTCGCCCAGGAAACCGAGGAACTGGCCCGTCTCACCGGCCGCTTCCAGATCAGCCAAGAGGAGAGCCACGCGTCGGCCTCGAACGTCGAGCCCCTGCGCCGCCCGGCAGCCGGCAAGCCCGTGCCACGGCCCAAAACGGCCACGGCCCTCAAGGTCGTCGCCCAGGGCAGCCGGCGCCGCGACGGCGGCGCTGTCCGCACGCCAGCCCCCGCCACGGGGGCCGCACCTGCCACGGATGGGCAAGGCTGGGAAGAGTTCTAGCCGTGAGCGCCCAGCACTACGCACCCGCCGCCAAAGGTCCCGCCCGCGAACTGAACTCCTTCCGCACCGGCGCCCAGGAGCTTTGCATCGACATCATGGCCGTGCGCGAGATCCGATGCTGGACACCAGCCACGCCGCTGCCACACGCGCCGGCCTACATGTAGCGAACCGCAATCATCCGCACCTGGGCGGCAGGGCGTCGTGGTTCTGGCGCTCGGCGCGACGCAGACGCTGGGCTGGGCGACCAGCTACTACCTGCCTGCCATCTTGGCTGACCCGATCGCACGCGAGTTGGGAATGAGCGGGACGGCGGTGTCCAACGAAACCGGGTCAGCAAACGCCGTAATGCGACAAGGCGGCTTGGCCGGATTGCGGCGCGACAGGCATGCTCCCGCTTGGCGACAGGCGAGGCGGATCAGTGTGTCGGCGGGGTGAACGTGAAGCTTTGCGGGCCGCCCGCCAGCAGCGCCAGATGGCCGGAGGCCACGTTGGCGCCGTCGATCGTAGAGCTGTTGACGTACAGGTTGCGGTCCATCGTCGGGCTGAATGGCGTGCTGTAGGCGTCGTTCAGGAAATTCACCGTGAGCACATGCGCCTGGGCGAGGAAATTGCCCAGCACGTCGACCACCTGCGACTGCCCCGCCGCATGGGAGATGCCCGCTGCCAGGATGCCGCCGACTTGCTTGCCGTCAACGCTGACCGTGAACTGCGCGTTGCCCAGGTAGGCATCTTCGGACACCTGCAGCGCCAGCGTGTCCGCGCCAGCGCCAACCGTGATCGGCGCGGGTGGGCCGCCAAAGGCGAACGTCTGCGGGCCGCCGGCTTGCAGGGCGAGGGTCGCGTTTGGGATTGTCGTGCCGTCAAACGTGGCGCCATTGAGGTAGAGGTTGCGGTCCATCGTCGGGCTGAACGGCGTGCTGTAGGCGTCGTTGATGAAGTTCATCGTAACGGCGTGCAGCCCGGCGCCGAAATTGCCCAACACGTCGATCACCTGGGATTGCCCCGCCGCGTGGGAGGCGCCCGCTGCCAGGATGCCGCCGATTTGCGTGCCGTCGACGCTGACCGTGAACTGCGCGTTGCCCAGATAGGCATCTTCGGACACCTGCAGCGCCAGCGTGTCCGCGCCGGCACCGACCGTGATCGGCGCGGGCGGGCCGCCGAAGCTGAACGTCTGCGGACCGCCGGCCAGCAAGGCGAGGGTGGCGTTCGGGATCGCCGTGCCGTCGAACGTGGCGCCATTGAGGTAGAGGTTGCGGTCCATCGTCGGGCTGAACGGCGTGCTGTAGGCGTCGTTGAGGAAGTTCATCGTCACGGCGTGCGGCCCGGCGCCGAAGTTGCCGTTGACGTTGATGGTCTGCGACTGGCCGAGGCTTTGGGTGGCAATGGCCGTCTCGACGCCGCCGATCTGGGTGCCGTCGACGCTGACGGTGAACTGCGGGAAGCCGAGGTAGTAATCCGCGCCCACCTGCAACGCCAAGGTGTCGGGGCCGGACCCCACCGTCACGTCCCTGGAGTTGGGTGCGAACGCAACGTTGCCGATGGCGAAGGTCGGCCCCGCTATGTTGATCACGGCGCCGCCGGGCGCGATGACGACCTGCGAGGCCGGGCCGAGGATGAAGTCGTCCTGGTTGAACTGCGCCTGCGTGGCGAGCGCGCCGCCGAAGCCGTCGAACTCGAGCTTGAGGTTGGCCGCCGTCGCGCCGGAAACATCCACTTCGCCGGATGTCGGCGTGACCACCAAGGTGGTAACGCCGCTGCCGAGGGCGAGGGCGTAGCGTCCGCTGCCGACGACGAAGCTGTTGTTGCCGCTCGACACGTTCTGCATGTTGAAGGCGCTGAAGCCCGACAGGACGTTGGCGCTCGACCCGGCGATG
>CAXSFF010000979.1:0-2214 GCA_964236035.1 uncultured Acetobacteraceae bacterium | reverse complement strand
GCCCGCGCCCAGGCCGCCTCCTCCGTGGCTCCCAGGATGGGGCGGAACGAAAGGCTGAAGCGCACCTGGCGGCCATGCCTTGCGGCCTCTGCCCGCACGCGGCTGGTGATCTCGGCCACCTGCGCCCGGGTTTCGCCCCACAGGGCGTAGACGTCGGCGTGCTTGCCGGCGACGCGTATGGCGGCGTCGGACGCGCCCCCGAAATACACGGGGATGCGCGGCCGCTGCACCGTCTGCACGGCGGGCGACGCGCCCTCGATGCGATAGAACGCGCCGTGATGGTCCACCGGCGCGTCCGCGGCCCAAACCCGTTTCAGCACGTCCACGTACTCGTCGGTGCGGGCGTAGCGGTCGTCCTTGCCCAGCCAGTCGCCGTCGCGCGCCTGGTCGGCGTCGTCGCCGCCCGAGATCACGTGGATCGCCGCCCGCCCGCCGCTGAGCTGGTCGAGCGTGGCGAAGGCGCGTGCCGCCGTGGTCGGCGCCTGGAAGCCGGGCCGGTGCGCCACCAGGAAACCGACCCGTTTCGTGTGCGCCGCGGCATGTGCCGCGATCTGCAAGCCGTCCGGCCCGTTGCTGTGCCACCCGATCAGCACGCGGTCGAAGCCGCCGCCGTCCGCCGCATGGGCCTCGTGCGCCTGGGCCGAGGCGACCAGGTAGTCGGAGTCGATGGCCGGGCCGTGCGCCGGGTGGGTTTCCGACTGCTCACGCGGCTGGATCATGCCGATGAATTCAAGGCTCATGCTGGTTCTCCTTCGAGGACGGCGCGCCCGGCGGCGGTGAAGGCGGCGTCGGGCTGCGGCGTGTGGACCCGGGCGCACAGCACGTCGCGCAGGTGCCGCTCCAGCGGGTTGGCCCGCGACAGGCCGTGGTTGCCGGTCAACTGCACCGCCGCCTGCACCGCCTCGATGGCGTTCTCGGCGGCGACCGTCTTGATCAGCCCGCTCTCGGCCGCGTCGGGCGGGCGGCCCGCATCGACGTCGGCGGCGGCGCCGTCGATCAGGCGGCGGTTGGCGAGCAGCCGCGCCTCGATCCGGCCCATCGCCTCCTGCGTGCGCGGCAGGGTGGCGAGCGGCGCGCCCAAGCCGGACGGCGCCCGGCCGCGCAGGAAGCCGATGGTCCAGTCCCGCGCGGCCTCGGCGACGCCCGTGTAGAGCGCCGCGATCAGCAGCGCGCCCCACGCGGCCTCCACGGGGTCGCGGCGGCCCCAGCCGGACGGCGCGCGCAGGTCGACCACCTGGGCGTCGGGCACGGCCACGTCCTCGAACACCACGTCGTGGCTGCTGGAGCCGCGCAGGCCAAGCTGGTCCCAGGTCGGCTCGATGCGGATACCGGGGCTGCGGGAGGCGACGAGGAACAGCCCCGTGCGCGGCGCGTCCTCGTCGGTGCGGGCGAACACCAGCATCCAGGTGAGGCCCGGCGCCCCCGTGCTGAAGATCTTGCGCCCGGTGACCGCCCAGCCCTCCGCGGTGCGCCGCGCCACCGTGTCCGGCAGGCCGCCGCGCGCCGGGCTGCCCAGCGCCGGCTCCACCCGCAGCGCGTTGATCAGGGCGCCGTACCGCCCGGCGCTGCGCCCGACCGTGGCGACGACCTGCTCGGGCCAACCCGACTGCGCCACCGTGCGGAGTTGGATGAGCTGCATGGCGAAGATCAACGCCGTGGACGCGCAGCCGCGGCCGGCCCGCCGCACCAGGTTGGCGCAACGCTGCAACCCGGCCTCCTCGCCGCCGTCGACGCGCCGGGCGGTCAGGTTGAGCAAGCCCGCGGCGTGCAGCAGGCCCAAGCTTTCAAGCGGGAAGGCGCCGGTGCGGTCCACCTCGGCCGCCCGTTCGGCAAGCTCCGCCTCAAGCTTGCTATCCAGCCCGCGCGGGCTTGATGCCATGCCATCCATCACGCTTCCCTCGCCTCGTGGTCGTCGCAGCAGGTGTCGCTGCCGAGATAGAGGTCGTGCCGGCTGCACAACCCATCCGCCGCCCGCACCGACCCGCGGCCCGAACCCATGATGGCGAGCCCGGGGAATGCCTGTTCGAGATGGTCGCCGTCGTTGCGGAAGTGCGCGCAACCGCCGCAGGTCGCTGCGCTGGCCATCAATGCGCCAGGTTCGCCCAATAGGCGCCGAACACGTAGACGGAGAGCACGAAGCCGATGACCACGTTGACCGCCACGCCGGCGGTGAACGCCACGAACGGCCGGCCGCTGGCAGGGGCGAGGTCCTTC
>CAXSFF010000978.1:0-2215 GCA_964236035.1 uncultured Acetobacteraceae bacterium | reverse complement strand
TCCGCCTGCCACGGCCCGGCGGCGCGTTCGTGCTCCACCACCAGGCCCGCCATCACGCTGGCCAGCAGGCCGGGCAGGCGGTTGGCGGCGGCCAGCGCCGTGATGCTGGCGACGGGGTTGCGCTTGTGCGGCATGGTGGAGCTGCCGCCACGTCCCTTGCCGCCGGGTTCGGCGACCTCGGCGACCTCGGCCTGCATCATCAGGGTGATGTCGCGGGCGATCTTGCCGCAACTGCCGCCGAGGATGACGCAGGCCGCCGCGAACGCCGCCAGCCGGTCGCGATGCGCGTGCCAGGGGGCAGGCGGCACCGGCAATCCCAGTGCCTCGCCCAACGCCCGCGACACCACCACGCCGCGGTCGCCCAACGCCGCCAGCGTGCCGACCGCGCCGCCGAACTGCAACACGAACGCGGCGTCGCCGGCGGTGCGGACCCGCTCCGCGCCGCGCTCGATCGCGCCGAGCCAGCCGGCCGCCTTCAACCCGAAGGTGATCGGCGGCCCCGGCTGCATCAGGGTGCGCCCCAGCATCGGCGTGCCGGCGTGGGCATGGACCAAGTGCCGTAGATGCTCCGCCACCTGGCCGGCGCTTTCCAGCAGCAGCGCCGTGGCCCGGCGCAATTGCAGCACCAGCGCCGTGTCGACCACATCCTGGCTGGTAGCGCCGAAATGCACCCAGCCTGCCGCCGCGGCGTCGGCCTGGCGCACCTGGTCGCCCAGCGCCTTGGCCAGCGGGATCGCCACCGTGCCGCCCAGCCGGGCCGCGGACGCGAGCGCCGCCGGGTCGTACAGCGCGACGTCGCAGGCGGCGGCGATCGGCCCCGCGGCGCTGGCCGGGATAACCCCGCACGACGCTTCCGCCTGCGCCAGCGCGCGTTCGAAATCCAGCATGCCTTGCACGGTGGCGGCGTCCGCGAACACGGCGGCCAGCGCGTCCGGGGCGATCAGCGCCGGCGACAGGCCCAGCAGCATCATGCCGCGAACGGCAGCCCGACGTAGTTGCCGGCCATGTCCTCTGCCGCGGGCTGCGATGTGACCAGGTGCCGCAACTGGGCGATCTGCAGCCGGTCGTCCATCGGCTCGGCCCCGGGGAACTTGTGCATCATCGAGGTCAGCCACCAGGAGAACCGCGTCACCTTCCACACCCGGTCCAGGCAGGTCGCGGAGTAGGCGTCGAGCAGCGCGTCCGTATGCTCGCGGTAGTGCGCCGCCAGCGCCTGCGCCAGCACGCGGATGTCGGCCATGGCCAGGTTCATGCCTTTGGCGCCGGTCGGCGGCACGATATGCGCGGCGTCGCCGGCCAGGTACAGCCGCCCGTGCCGCATCGGCTCGGCGACGAAGCTGCGCATCGGGGTGATGCCCTTCTGCGTGACGGGGCCGCGCGCCAGGCCGCCGCCGCCGGTCAGGCGGATGTCCAGCTCGTCCCACATGCGCTCGTCGGGCCAGTTGGCGATGTCCTCGTCCGGGGCGCATTGCACGTAGTAGCGGCTGACCGCCGGCGAGCGCGCGGAGGCCAGCGCGAAGCCGTGGTCGTGGTGGGCGTAGCAGACATGCGGCAGCGCCGGCGCATCGGCCAGGATGCCGAGCCAGGCAAACGGGTACACCCGCTCGAACACGCGCAGCACGGACTCCGGCATGGTCTGCCGCCCGACGCCGTGGAAGCCGTCGGCGGCGACGACGTGCTCGCACTCCAGCACCTGGGGCGCGCCGCCATGGCTGAAGTGGATGGCGGGATGGCTGGTCTCGATGCCCTCGATGCGGCTCACGGGCGCGTCGAACAGCAGCGTGCCGCCGTCCTCCTGCCGGGCGGCGATCAGGTCGCGCACCACCTCCTGCTGGCCATAGACGGTGACGTGCTTGCCGGTCAGCCGGGTCAGCTCGACGATGTGGTCGGAGTCGTCAAATCGCAGCAGCACGCCGTCGTGCGGCAGCCCGTCGCGTGCCAGCCGCTCGCCGACGCCGGCCGCCGTCAGCGTGTCGACCGTGCCCTGCTCCAGCACGCCGGCGCGCACCCGGCCCAGCACGTACTCGCGCGAGCGTGCCTCCAGCACCACGTTGTCGATGCCGGCGAGCTGCATCAGCCGCCCGAGCAACAGCCCGGCCGGTCCCGCCCCGATGATCCCCACCTGCGTGCGCATAAGCGTTCCCCGATCCTTGCGGTCATACTTGGCCGAGCCGCCGCCGCTGTCGAGCCTGGCGTCGCCTAAGCAGGATTTCCG
>CAXSFF010000977.1:0-2218 GCA_964236035.1 uncultured Acetobacteraceae bacterium | reverse complement strand
GGAGCATGACTGTCGATGGCCCGCGTGCGAATCTGTTCGATGTCGCGGCCCTGATACGGCTCATGCAGGTGATCAACGAGGGAGGCGTGCCTTGAAAGCGGATGGTCAGAGTACGGACGCCCTTACGGCGCTCAAGCCGCTGGAGGTAGCGTCCTATCTCCGGGTGCATGGCTGGCGACAGGAGGCTGAACTCGACGGCAAGGGCAGCGTCTGGGTTCTGCCGGGCACGGTGGACCGGGACGAGGCGGACGTCAGGCTGCCCCTCCGGCGGGACTTGGTCGATTTCTCACTGCGCATGAGCGAGATCGTCCGCACGCTCGCACAGGTCGAGCGGCGTCGCGAGGAAGAGGTCGTCAGCGACCTCCTGACGACGGGTTCGGACCTGATCCGGGTGCGGGCCCCGAGCCGCAATGCCGCGTCAGGCTCCCTGCCGCTGGAAGAGGCGGTCGCCTTTGTGGAGCGGTCCCGCGACATGATGATGGCCGCAGCCTGCGCGGCCATCAGCAAGCGGCCTTGTTTCGCGACCCGGAAGCCGGCGCGCGCCACCGAGTGCCTGGGCAAGGTCCGCATGGGCCAGACCGAGCGCGGCAGCTACATCCTGACCATCCTGTCCCCGGTCGCCCCGGCCCTGACCCCGGATGGTGAGCTGCCGCTTGAGCTGGAGCCGCCGGAGCCTTACGAGCGCCAAGTGGTCCGCACCTTGGCTGAGAGCCTTGCGGCACTCGAGGGGGCCGCAAGGCAGGCGGCAGCGTCCGGCGGCATGAGCGCCTTCGACCAAGCGGTCCGGCTCGGCGTATCGGCGAACCTGTGCGAGGCGGTGGCGGGTCTGTCTGCGGTCAGTCCCGGCGAGGGCCTCGACATCAGCATCGCCTGGTCGCGGACCCGCAGCACCGGGACCGCCGTGCCATCCTGCATCGTCCTCGGCAGCGACAGCATTCCGTTGATCCTGGAGGCGGCACGGTTGTTCAAGGACACGGCGCCGATCGAGGATGTCGAGTTGCAAGGCTTCGTCACCCGCCTGAGCCGCCGACCCCAGCAAGAACCCGGTGAAATCATCCTGGAGGGCTTGATCGATGGAGATCTGCGCCGCGTCGCGGTGCGGCTCGTGGGCGATGAGGTCCACTCGCGGGCCGTGCAAGCCCATGAGCAGCGGGAGCGCGTCGCGTGCGCGGGAGACCTGGTCAAGGAGGGGCGGGTTCCGGCTGGAGAACCCGCGACATTTCCGGCTGCTGGAGGCGGAAGACGCCGGCTGAGAGCAGGTGGTCCGGGTTTATCGACTGCATGCATGCTTGGGTTGGAGGAGGCTCGTGACTCGAATGGATTCCTGACGAGAGCCGTCGCCATCGACGACCTGATCGCGCCTGATCCACGCGCCGCATTTGGAGATGCGGCGACCTCCTTCGAAGGCGACCCGCCCTCCGACTTCCGGCCGCTGAACCGCGCCTCCCTGAATGGAGACGTCGGCCCAGCCCAGCGTGTTGCATAATCCGATGGGTGGCGTAATAGCCCTAGTCCCGTTCGAGGTCAGGCGATGCGGACTTTGCTCGGGCGTCCAAGCTTCACCATGCTGTTGGATGGATGGCGACGTCCACCTCGGTCGCTCGGCGCTCGTGCGCGCGCAAGTGCAGCCCGTCGCCGGTCATCTGCTTGAACCGGCAGACGAATGGTGGCTGCGGTTCGGGCCTGGGTGGTGTGGTCGAACGCCCTCTGCCAGGCGGCTCGTCCGTGCTCAGCAACGACCTGGCGGTGGCATCTGCGCTGCGTGGGCGCGTTCGCGGCCGTCTCGCTCGGCACGGCGGTTGCGCATGGCGGGACGACGGCGGCTGCCTCGGGGTGGCGCTGGGCGACGCCGTCGCAAACACGATCCTGGTCGTCTCCGCGGTCGCCGGCAAACGAGGCCACCGCGCGTGTGATCTGCCCGTGATCTGATCGCGCAAGGAGCCGACCTCGGCAGCATTGTCGGCCTCCTCGGCGGTTCTGTTATCGTTATGGCATCCGACGCTCCACCTGCTTCCTTGCTGGCTCGGCGCGCTCTGATGGTGCGCCTTGCGGCATTGCGACTGAGCGCAGCGGCTGCTGCCCGGGCTGGAGCGCCCTCTCGATGATCACTTCACCGCCGGCGCGGGCCAGCTCGGCCCGGAGCTGGTCGAACTCCGAGCACCAGGTGGTTTCCTGGTCGGCATCTCGGCGGGCGTCGCGTGGCGCCGAGGGCTGCGCC
>CAXSFF010000976.1:0-2222 GCA_964236035.1 uncultured Acetobacteraceae bacterium | reverse complement strand
ACGCGGCGCGCGGCAGGTGCCATTGCTGCGCCATCAGCGGCGCCGCGTAGCTGATCGCCTGGGTGTCGAAGCCGTCGAGGAACAGCACCAGGCCGCACAGCAGCGCCACCGTCAGCGGGAAGCGGGTCATGCGCCGGACGGCACGAAGGCGTCGGCATGGAACGACCCGGCATCGAGGCCGTGCAACTCGGTGCAGGCGGCGCGGGCGGCGGCGACCATCACCGGGTTGCCGCTGGCGTAGACGGCGTGGCCGGACAGGTCGGGATGGTCCGCCAGCACCGCCGCGTGCACGGGTCCGGTGCGGCCGCGCCAGCTTCCGTCCGGCTCGCCGAGCACGGGGACGAAGCGCAGGCCGGGCAGGCGCTGCCGCCATCGCTCCGGCCGGTCGCCCAGATAGAGGTCCGCCTGCCGCCGCACGCCCCAGTACAGCGCCAGCGGGCGGTCCGCGCCGCGGCGCAGCAGGTCCTCGACGATCGCCGTCATCGGCGCCATGCCCGTGCCGCTGGCGAGCAGGATCACCGGCCGCATGTCGTCCTCGCGCAGGTAGAACTCGCCGAACGGCAGCTCCACCTGCAACGGGCTGCCCGGCGCCAGGCCCGCGAGCATGCGGTCGGAGAACCGCCCGCCGGCGATGCGGCGGATGTGCAGCATGGTGCCGTCGGTCTCCTGCGGCGGCCCTGCCATCGAGTAGTTGCGCCGGGTGCCGTCATCCAGCAGCACCTGCAGGTACTGCCCGGCGCGGAAACGCACCCGGTCCTGCGGCTGGTAGCGCAGATGCAGCGTGGTCACGTCCGGCGCCGGGTTCGACCGGCGGAACACCGACGCCGTGACCAGCCGGCGCGCTGGCGGCATGCTCGATTCGATGCGCTTGGGCGCGATCTCCACATCCGAGTCGGGCCGCGTCTGGCAATACAGCACGCCGCTGCGCGGTCCCGTCACCAGGCCGCGCCCGCGCTGCGTCGCCGCGCCGGCGATCAGCCCGCCCTCGCAGGAGGAGCACACCCCCTTGCGGCACGAATACGGCAGCGCATAGCCGGCGCGCTCGGCGGCATCCAACAGCGTCTCGCCCTCGGCGCAGGCGAAGCCGATGTCGCGCCCGGACACCCGCACTTGGTGGCCCATCAGAGCGGCAGCGCCAGCAGCGTGTCGATGCGCGAGCTGTCGCACACCACCACCCGCTTGGCGATCGAGGCGCGCCCGCCGGCGATGCGGTAATGGTCCAGGTAGCGCCCGGTGGCGAAGATCTCGCTGCCGCCGCCGCGCATGATCCGCACCACCAGGAACGCCGTCTCGCTGCGCACCTCGGCCTCGCTTTCGGACAGGATCGCCGGCGCGCCGAGGATGTGGCGGTAGCTGTGCTGCTCGTAGATGTTGGCCTCGCTCAGCGCCGAGACCCGGTCGTGCAACATGCCGCGGCTGTCGGCGTGGATGATGCCGGCGGGGTAGCCCTGGCGGTGGTTGTCGGCGGTGGTGATGCGGTAGACGCAGTCGGGTTCGAAGAACCCGGGCCAGTCCGCCAGCCGGCCGTCGTCGATGCAGCGGGCGTACTCGGCCTGCGCCTGGCCGATCAGGCGGAACGCGTCCACGGCGCTACAGCCCCATGCCGGCGCGATAAGCCTTCCAGAACCCGCGCACGGACGCCTCCGTCACCCGGCTGGCGCTGCTGTCCGCCGTGCTGCCGCCCATCTCCAGCACGGCGCATTCGTCCGCCGCGCCGGCGATGCCGCGCTGCACGAAGCCGCCGACGCAGCCGTCCTCCATCGAGATGTAGCCGGCCGGGCCGACCAGGTTGGCCTGCTTCAGCCGGATGCCCTGCTGCTTCGGGGTATCCTCGGCGAACCCGAGATATGTCCAGTTCAGGTCGGTATGCCCCGTGCCGCGCGGCAGCACCTGGCGCACCGCGATGGCGTTCTGGATCTGCTGCAGCACGAAGCCCGGGAACACCGACAGGATCTGCAGCGTGACGCCGTCCTCGTACTCCTCGAAGCTGTCGAGCAAGGAGGGATCGGCCAGGCTGTAGCCGGTGTCGGAGCGGATGTTCTGCTTGGCGTACTCGGCGTCGCGCTCCGCCGCGTGGTCGATCGCCGACCAGCTGACGTGGTGGCCGCCGCTGGGGTCGACGATGATGCCGCCCTTCATCGACAGCCGGTTGAGCTGGAACGTGGTGAAGAACAGATGGAGGATGCTGGCGTGGTACGAATCCTTCACGGTCTCGATGTAGA
>CAXSFF010000975.1:0-2223 GCA_964236035.1 uncultured Acetobacteraceae bacterium | reverse complement strand
GCATCGAGCGTCACCGCGAGCGGCTGGAGCAACTGCGCCCCCGCGTGCTGGTGGGCGAGTTCGGCGGCGCCGTGGGCGCGCTCAACGCGCTCGGCGACAAGGGGCTGGACGTGCAGCGCGGCGTTTGCGGGCGCCTGGGCCTCGGTCAGCCCGCCATCGCATGGCACACCATGCGCGACGGCATCGCCGAGGCGGGAGGCTTCCTGGGCCTGGTCTGCGGCACGCTGGAGAAGATCGCCACCGACGTGAAGGTAATGATGGCGACCGAGATCGCCGAGGTGCAGGAGCCGGACGGCGGCGGCGGGCGGGGCGCGTCCTCGACCATGCCGCAGAAGCGCAACCCGATCTCCTGCGCCTACATCACCGCCTGCAACGGCGTGGTGCGCCAGCACGTCGCCGCCCTGCTGACGGCGAGCGTCGCCGACTTCGAGCGCGCGACAGGTCCGTGGGAAATCGAGTGGATCGTGTTGCCGGAAATCTTCTGCCTGGCCGCGGGCGCACTCAACCAGGCGGCCTTCATGCTGGACGGGTTGGTGGTCCACCCCGACGCCATGGAGCGCAACCTGCGCCTCACGGGCGGCCTCGTTTGCACGGAGGCGGTGATGATGGCGCTCGCCCCCAAGATGGGCCGGGAAAAGGCGCACGACGCGCTGTCGGCCATCTGCATCGCCGTTTCCAAGGGCAAGGGTTCGCTGATCGACCTGCTGGCCCAGGACAAGGACATCGCCCAGGTCCTCGACCGCGCGCACCTGGAGCAGTTGATCGAGCCGAACAACTACCTGGGCCTGTCCGGCCCCATGACGGATCGCGTCCTCGACGCGCGCCGAAGCTGAGTGGGCCGATCCGGCGGCCAACTGTCCACTTGGCTTCGTTTGGCAGACGCTGCAGGCTCCGGCAGGCGGCCGAGGCAGCGGGGCGTTCAGATGGCCAGCTTGCACAGCCGCGCGGCCGCTCGGCCAACGCCAGCCGGCCGATCAGCAAGCCAAGCACGCGGCGCCCATGGCGATGGCGAGGCAGGACATGATGCGGCGCGCGGTCAGCTTTTCCTTGAGGAAGACCCGGCCGATGATGGCTGCATAGATCACGCTGGTTTCGCGCAGCGCAGAGACCACGCCCATCGCGTCATACTGCATGGCCCAGATGACGATGCCGTAGGCGAGGATCGAGACGATGCCGCCGGTGAGCGCCATTGCCGTCTGCGCTTTGGTGTATGCCGGCGGCTTTCCGCGCATCGCATGGAAGATGGCGGGCATCGTGATGCTCCACAGCAGGAACATGCTGGTCGCGTAGGCCAGGCTGTTTCCTGAGAGCCGCACCCCGATCCCATCGACGACGGTGTACGCCCCGATCAGAACGCCCGTGGTGAACGCCGCAGGAAGGAAGTCGGTCCGGACCCCCTTGCCTCGAAAGGCGAGCGAGATGATCCCGCCGGACACCAGCGCGATGCCGATGGCGGCCACGGCACTGATGGTCTCGTGCGCGAACACCGCCGCGCCCAATGCAACCAGGACAGGGGAGGAACCGCGCGAGACAGGGTAGGTTTGTCCGAGATCGCCGGAGCGGTAGGTTCACACGAGGGACAGGTTGTAGCCGGTATGGATGATTGCCGAGGCGATCACGCAGGGCCAGCTCGCCGCATTGGGCCATGGCACGAACACCAGAGCAATCGCTGTGGCGCAGGTGACCGCGATCATCATCAGCGTCATCGACCATAGCCGGTCGCTTCCGCCCCGAAGCACCGCGTTCCAGCCCGCGTGCAAGATCGCGGCGCACATCACGCAAGCCAGGACGAACGGGGTCATGCGATGGCGCGCAGCCGCGGAGCCAGCAGCAGCGCGAGCGGACAGACCAGCAGCGCCGCCACGGCTGCGGAGGCCGTGCCCCAGGCTGGCCCGGCAAGGTCACCGACGATGCCGTACAGCACGGGCGACACGGCACCGGAGCCGATCGTGCCCGTGTAGAACAGCGCAAAGGCGCGCGCTTCCCGTCCCGGCGCTGACAGTTCGGGCACCGTGCCGTAGAGCACGGAGGAGGTGCCGTTCAGCATCATCCCGAGCAGCGGCAGCAAGGCCATCGCCGGGATGAGCGGCAGGGCCAGCACGGCAAGGATGGCGGCCGCCGTGCCGGCCTCCGTTGCGAGCACGGTCAGAACCACGCCGAGGCGGGCACCGAGCCAGCCGCAGGCGAACTTGCCTGCCGCCCCGCCGAGGAAGACGAGGGTGA
>CAXSFF010000974.1:0-2224 GCA_964236035.1 uncultured Acetobacteraceae bacterium | reverse complement strand
GGGTTCGATGCCGGCGCAAGGGGTGTGATCGTTCCGAGTCCGCGGACCCGGCCTTCGTCCCGCCCCGGCCTTCGTCCCGCCCCGGCCTTCGTCTCGCCCCGGCCTTCGTCTTGCCAAGGAGCATTCTCGCTTGAAGCCTGCCTGGAATGCCTGCGTCTCCCTCGCATCCGTGCTCGGCTCCGCGATCCTCCTGGGTGGCTGCACGCTTGGCCCCGACTTCCAGCCGCCGAGCCTGTTCGCGCCGTCGAGCTGGTTCGCCGGCCGCCCCAAGCCGGTCGAGACGGCCAGCCTGACGGCGCCGGAGCCGATCGACCCGAGCTGGTGGCAGGTGTTCGACGACCCGATCCTGACCCGGCTGGAGGAACAGGCCGCGCGCTCGAACCTCGACGTGCGCCTGGCCACCGTGCGTTTGCAGGAAAGCCGGGCCCAGCGCGGCGTGACGGCGGCGGACGAGTACCCGAAGGTCAACGCCAACGGGAACTACGTGCGCGAGAAGGTGTCGGACCGCGGCGTCGTCGGCCTTTTCGGCACCTCCGGCAACGTCAACTCCAGCACTGCCACCAGCGCCAACGGATTGAGCGGGACGTCGGGCGGCATCCCCACCACCGCCGTGTCCGGCGGCGGCGGCGCGGGGCCTCACCTGCCGTCGTTCAACCTGTTCCAGTCCGGTTTCGACGCGACCTGGGAGCTGGATTTCTGGGGCCGGGTGCGCCGCCAGGTGGAGGCCGCGGACGCCAACATCGTGACATCGGCGGAACAGCGCCGCGACTCCCTGGTCACCGTGCTGGCCGAGATCGCCAGCGACTACCTGCAACTGCGCGGCGAGCAGCGCGACCTGCAGATCGCCCTCGACACGCTGGCCAGCGAGCAGGAGAGCCTGGCGCTGACCCGGTCCCGCATGATCGCCGGGCTGACGACGGGGCTGGACACGGCCAACGCCGCCGCCCAGGTCGCCAGCACGGCGGCGACGATCCCGCAGCTGCGGGCGCAGGCCGAAATCACCACCAACGCCATAGCACTCCTGCTCGGCGAGACGCCGAACGCGCTGACGGCCGGGCTGTCCCCGGCCAAGCCCGTGCCGCCGGTGCCGCCCGTCATCCCCGTCGGGCTGCCGTCCGAACTGGTGCAGCGCCGCCCCGACGTGCGCCGGGCGGAGGCGCAGCTGCACGCCGCCACGGCCGACATCGGCGAGGCGGAGGCGGAGTTCTTCCCCAAGTTCACCTTGGCCGGCAGCGTCGGCGTGCAGGCGCTGAAGCTCAGGAACCTGGGCAATTTCGGCGCCTTCGGGGCGCTGCAGTACTCCGGCGGGCCGTCCGTCAGCATCCCCGTGTTCCAGGGCGGGCAATTGAAGTTCAACCTGATCCTGCGCAAGGCGCAGCAGCAGGAGGCGGCGGTGCAATATCAGCAGGTCGTGCTGCAAGCCTTCCATGACGTGAACAACGCGCTGACCAACTACTCGGCCGAGCAGCAGCGCCGCCAACAGCTGGCGACGCAGGTGACTCAGGGCCGCATCGCGCTGCAACTGTCCCGCGCGCAGTACGTGCAGGGCTTATCGACATTCCTCGACGTGCTGACCGCCCAGCGCACGGTGCTTGTCGCCGAGCAGCAATACGCCGACAGCACCACAACGGTGTCGACCAACTTGGTGCAGCTCTACAAGGCGCTCGGCGGCGGCTGGGAAACCAGCTTCCCGCGCGGCAGCCCGGCAGAGGCCGCGCCGAAGCTGTTCTGACTACTATCTCCTCCTCCCCCGATGCTTAGCGTTTGGGCGGGAGGAGGCCGGGAGGAGGAGTGGCCACGACACCCACCTCGATAGCTATTTCAACAGGTCAAGCCGCCAGCGCCGCCCAAACCCGCTCCGGCGTCGCCGGCATGTCGATCGGCTTGCCCAGCGCGTTCGCCAGCGCGTTCATCACCGATGGCAGCGCGCCGGCGCAGCCCGCCTCGCCGCAGCCCTTCACCCCCAGCGCATTGGTCCGCGCCGGCGAGGGATGGCTGGTGAAGACCATGTCGGGCGCATGGACCGCCAGCGGCAGCGCGTAGTCCATGAACGAGCCGCTCAGCAACTGGCCGTCCTCGTCGTAGCTGGTGCGCTCCAGCAGCGCCTGGCCGATGCCCTGCACGACGCCGCCATGCGCCTGGCCCTCGACCAGCATCGGGTTGACCAGGGTGCCGAAATCGTTGGCCATCACGTAGCGCACGACGGCGACCACCCCCGTCTCGA
>CAXSFF010000973.1:0-2225 GCA_964236035.1 uncultured Acetobacteraceae bacterium | reverse complement strand
GTCAACCCTGAATAGTCCAAGGCCTATATGCTGGCGCCGGCATTAGACCGAACCAACCTCCAGTGCGGACGAACATGCGTGAGCCGGCACAACGAACGCTGCACTGCCCTTCATCCACGTTGATTGTGCCGCGCGGGCCGCTGTCGCTATGTTCACCGCTTATTATCTGGGCGGCCGCAAGGCCGTCGCCACGGGAGGAGCACATCATGCCAGTTAAAGCTGGAGTCATTCGCGCCGGCGCGCGCGCCACACGGCGGGGTGCGGCCGAAACCTTCACCGGCGTCGTGTTCCAGGACCCGGTGATCACCGCTGAGCCGCCGTCGCGCCTTGGAGGTTCGGTTGTCACTTTCACGCCGGGCGCGCGCACCGCGTGGCACTCCCATCCGGTGGGGCAGACGCTCTTCTGTCTGTCTGGCGTCGGCCGCATATGCTTCCAGGGCGAGAAGCCGCAAGTGCTGAACCCAGGCGATACGGTCAACATCCCGCCGGATGCGCTGCATTGGCACGGCGCCTCGCCCGACCGCTTGTTCTCACATCTGGCGCTGTCGGAAGCCGGCGAGCAAGACCAAGGTACCGCTTGGGGCGCGCATGTCAGCGACGCTGATTACAACGAGGCGGCAAGCGGGGGCTGAACCGCCCCGCGAAGCTATGGTGCATGGATCAGCCTGTGGTGTTGGGGACGGATCCGGCATAGGGCTGATCTTTTCCTGACCCGGATGCTCGGGCTGGGTCTGCGCGTGCCGGACCACACGACGCTGTGCCGGCGGGTAGCAAGGCTGGATGTGCCGCAGCCGCAGCGACCGGCTGATACTGGCATTGATGGTTGTGCCAAGCCTTGGGATTGAGGTTGGTGCGCCCACACACAGGATCCCTGCAACACAGCCGTGAGAGCATGTGGCCTGAGGAAATTTCTTGGCCAACAGGTGATAGAGGGCCATCCTCCCTTATTGGATCTGGATTGAGTGAGTGCCAGGCATGACGCATCACATGATCCCGGGCTTGATCCTGTCGCACGAGCGGCTGGAGGCCATCGAGCACCGCCTCAACCTGGATGTCGCGGCAGGGCAAATCGCGGGAGCGACGGTCGCGGTCGGCCGGCGAGGCGGCATCGCCTACGCGTGCTCGGTTGGCTTTCGGGACGTGGCCATCCACGACACGCTGCAGCCTGACGCAGTATGGCGCATCTACTCCATGACCAAGCCGATCGTCACCGTCGCTGCCATGACTTTGGTCGAGCGCGGCGAGCTGCGTCTCGACCAAACCGTGGCCGAGCACCTGCCTGAATTCGCAGGCCTGTACATGGCACAGCCCAACGGTCACACCAAGCCGGCCGAGCGGGCGCCACTTATCCAGGACTTGATGCGCCACACAGCCGGATTGGCCTACGGCTATCTCGGCGACAGCCCGGCGACCCGCGCCCTGCGCGCCGACGGCTTCCTGACCGAGGACCTGCCGCTGGGGGAGTTCGTGCCGCGGCTGGCCGCCATGCCGCTGGAGCATCAGCCCGGCACTGTCTGGCACTACAGCCATGCCACCGAGGTGCTAGGCCGCATCGTGGAGGTCGTTAGCGGCTGGGAACTCGGGACCGCGCTGCGCGAGCTTGTATTCTCTCCCCTTGGCATGCACGACACTGGTTTCGTACTGCCGGCGGCGCACCGTGGCCGTGTCGCCGAACCGCTGCCCCAGCCGCCAGGCGCGCGACCGCGCTTCTTCGACCCTTGCTCGCCGCGCCGCCACCAGAGCGCGGGTGGCGGCTTAGTTTCGAGCACGGCCGACTACGCCCGCTTTCTGCGCATGCTGTTGGGCCGGGGCCGTCTGGAGGACCGGTGCTTGCTTGCCCCCGCTAGCGTCGCGCTGATGACGGCCGACCACCTTGGGCGAGACCTCGGCCGGGCTGCCTACTACCCACCCGGACCGGGCTACGGTTTTGGCCTCGGCTTCGCTGTGCGCGTCGCAGCAGGCGAGGCGCCGTTCCTAGGGTCGGTCGGCGATTATTTCTGGAGCGGCGTCGGCGGCACCTACTTTTGGGTGGACCCAGCGCTCGATCTGTTCGCACTCATCATGCTCCAAACGTCCTCGCCGGAGCAGCGCCTGCATTACCGCATGCTGCTGCGCGCTATGGTCTACGCTGCGGTTGAGTGAGACCGCACCGGGTACTGTTCCCCCTGGACGGACTGCTTGATACTGCCTGCTAGCGTGCTTGCCCTCGTCGCTGGAGGTGTGGC
>CAXSFF010000972.1:0-2225 GCA_964236035.1 uncultured Acetobacteraceae bacterium | reverse complement strand
AAGCTGACCGCAATCGCCCATTCATCATTGCGACGAAGCAACCCAGGGGTCGCGCCAGGCTTCCGCCGCACGGCCCTGGATTGCCGCGGCCAAGCGGCCTCGCAATGACGGCTGTCTACCCCCGGCGTACGCCCGTGAACACCGGCAGGCCCTTGGCCATGTCCCTAAGCTCGGCGCGGTGGGCGCTCGGCTGGAAGTACTGGCCGCAGGGGACGTATGCGCCGACCCGGAGCGCCTCCAGCTGGATCGCGCGGCTCGCGGCCAGGCGCCCGGCGGCGTCGGCGGCGGCGAACCAGTCATCACGGCCCTGCTCCAGCGCCGGGTCGGTGAGCCAGCTGGGCACGCCGGCGCGGCCGATGCCGCGGCTCATCAGGTGGTACGCCGGCGACAGCAGGTCGAGGCCGCCGGAGAACACGCCGTGGCAGCTTCAGCCGCCCTGATCGAGCGGCTTCTGGCTCAGCACGCGCTGGATCACCGTGCCCCAGTCGGTCGAGACGTAGTCCACGTTCATGCCGAAGGAGTCCTTGAGCGCCTACCGCCGCAGGCTGGCCACCACGTCGCGCGCCAGCACGGGCGTGCCGTCATGGAACATCAGGCCGTCGCGCAGGGTCAGCCGCCAGAGCTTGCCGTCGTCCTCCGTCGTGTGGCCAGCGACCATCTGCGGCTGCACGCGGAACCGCTCGTCCATGCCGTACAGCGTGTCGAACAGCAGCAGCGCGTGGGTGCGGGTGACGTAGTTGGTGGTGATGATGGGGTCGAGCACGGTGAGGTCGGCGTACGGCATGAAGCGCAGGGTCGCCGCGCGCCAGGCCGATTGCACGCGCGCGATGGCCGGCGCCGCGGCGCCGAGCCGGAGGAATCCACGTCGCTGCACGCCGTCGCTCCGAAACCGTCGCCGGAAGCGTGCAAGTTCAGCGCCGCACCCTTGTCAGGGAGGGCGCTTCAAGCGCGGGCGCGGATCGTGTATTACCCTGCCTTGATGACCCGGCTCCCCGTCAGCACAGGATGCGTCCATGCGGTTTGATCCGCGCCGGCTCGAGCCATACCAGCAGTGGCGCATCCTGGCGGGCATCGTGGCGGCGATCGTGGCCATCTATGGCCTGGCCTGGTCGCTCGACACTCCCGTGCGCAGCGCGGCCGCAATCGGCGGGCCGTTCCAGCTCGTCGACGGCCAGGGCGCGCCGGTGTCGGAGCGGTCGTTTCCCGGCCAGTACCTGCTGGTGTATTTCGGCTACACGACGTGCCCGGACGTCTGTCCGACCACGCTGGCCGACGAGGCCAGCGCCATGGACCAGCTCGGCGCCAAGGCGGCCCGGGTGCAGCCCGTGTTCATCACCATCGATCCGCGGCGCGACACCCCCGCCGTGATGCGGCAGTACGTCGCCTCGTTCAGCCCGCGCCTGGTCGGGCTGACGGGGACGCCGGAGGCCATCGCCGCCGTGGCCCGCGAATACCGGGTGTACTATGCGGAGCACCGAACGGGGTCCGGGCCGGACGACTACACCATGGACCACAGCTCGATCCTGTACCTGATGGCGCCGGACGGCAGCTTCGTCGCCCCGATCCGCGCCGACCAGGAAGGCCCGGCCATGGCCGCCGACATCGCGCGCCATCTCAGCTGAAGGATTCCGCCATGCGCCTCGCCCTCGTCGCGGCCCTTGTCGGCCTGGCCTTGCCGGCATTCGCGCAACCGGCCCCTGTTGTCGGGAAAGCATGGGCGCGCGCCACCAGCGACCTGGCGCAGACGGGTGCCGCCTACCTCACCATCACCAGCCCGGACGGCGACCAACTGGTGGGCTTCGCCTCGCCGGCCGCGCGGCAGGTCGAGCTGCACGAGAGCATGGACGACCATGGCGTGATGAAGATGCGCCCCATCACCATGCTGCCGCTGCCGCCAGGCGCCGAGGTGCGGCTGTCGCCGGGCGGCTACCACGCGATGCTGATGGGGCTGACCCGGCCGCTGCACGTCGGCGACCACTTCCCGCTCACGCTGATCTTCCAGCACGCCGGCGCGATCACCACGGACGTGGTCGTGGAGCGCGCGGGCGCGATGCGGGCCGACGAGACGCCGGCGGGCACGGTGGACCACGGCAAGCAGCCGTGATGACGATTGCTGAATTTTCCCCCTCCCCTTGCGGGAGGGGTTAGGGGAGGGGTGGCCGCGCGCAGTGTGTCGCGTGCGGCCACCCCTCCTCCCGGCCTCCTCCCGCAAGGGGAGGAGGAGC
>CAXSFF010000971.1:0-2225 GCA_964236035.1 uncultured Acetobacteraceae bacterium | reverse complement strand
TCATTGACAGGCCTGGTCAGACTGGTCAAGTGTGAGGCGCATCACGCGCCGCTAAGCGGGCGCTCCCTCGACCCCCGGCGAGCGGCAGGAGCTTCCGGCGGCCGCCGCCGCACCTGTCTGGAGTTGCCCGTGCCCAACACCGTGCTCGTCGCCGGAGCCAGCGGGCTGGTGGGCGCTGCAGTCGTTGACCGCTTCCTGGAGGACGGCTGGGAGGTCGTGGCGGTCTCCCGGCGCAAGCCCGAGGTCTTCAGCGACAAGCCCTTCACCCACTTGCCGGTGGACCTGCAGGACGAGGCAGCCTGCAAGGAGGCCTTCCGCGGCATCCTCGACGTGACCCACTTGGTCTACACGGCGGTTTACGAAAAGCCCGGCCTGATCGCCGGCTGGACCGAAGACGACCAGATGCAGACCAACCTGCAGATGCTGCGCAACCTCGTCGAGCCGCTGTCCAACGATGACGCCCTCCAGCACGTGACGCTGCTGCAGGGCACAAAGGCGTACGGCATCCACGTGCACGAGATGCGGGTGCCGGCGCGCGAGCGCTACCCGCGCGACGAGCACGCCAACTTCTACTGGCTGCAGGAGGACTACCTCAAGGAGAAGGCCGCCGATCGGGGCCTGCGTTTCACGATCTTCCGCCCGCAGCTCATCGTGGGTCCGAACTACGGCGTCGTGATGAACCTGCCACCGGTGATCGGCGCCTACGCCGCCATCTGCAAGGAGGAGGGCCAACCGTTCTCCTTCCCGGGCGGCACGCCCTTCGTCTGGGAGGCGGTCGACACCCGTATCGTGGCGAACGCCATCCGCTGGGCGGCCACCGAGCCGAAGGCCGACGGGCAGCACTACAACCTGACCAACGGCGAGGTCTTTGAGTGGCACGACCTGTGGCCGGCCTTCGCCGAGGAGCTCGGCGTGGAGATCGGCCCCGACGAGCCGCTGAGTATGGCGCAGTACCTGCCGTCCAAGGCGGACGTGTGGGACCGCATCATCGACAAGCACGGCCTACGCAAGGTCAGCATGCAGCAGCTCCTGGGCGAGTCGCACTACTACGCCGACTTCTGCTTCCTCTACGGCGCAACAGAGAACCCGCCGCTCGCTTTCGTAAGCACCGTCAAGATCAAGCAGCACGGCTTCTGCGAGGCGATGGACACCGAGGAGTCGTTCCGGCACTGGTTCCGGGTGCTACAGGAGCGCAACGTCCTGCCGCCACGCAGCTAGCCGGCATCCACTTCACCGGGTCCATGGCAATTTTCCAGCGACTGTGGCGGACCGTCGGCGAGAACATCGGCCATTACCGCACCTACCCAGGCGGGCCGGCGAGACCGGCGGCAAGGACTTCGTCGTCACGCGTCCGTCCGCCGACCCGGCGTCTCTGACCACCGCCTTGGTACGGCCTGGCCGAGCACCACGTGGCCTTCGGCGGCACGTTCACCCTGACGCTAGGCACGCTGCACGCGCTGCTGCGCGACCTGTGCTCCGCGATCCTGCGCGCCGGCTTGCCGGAGCATCCTGATCGTGAACGGGCACGGCGGGAACATCCCCGGCACAAGCTGACCCGCGAGCTCGGTGCGCCAATCACCTGCACCACCTAAATGGTGGCGGCTCCCGAGACGACCCGGCGCACCCTGCAGCACCCGGACAACATCATGCACGTCTGCGAAGGCGAGACATCCATGATCATGGCGGTCGCGCCGGAGCTGGTGCACCACGACCAGCTTCCGGACGCGCACGGGGCCGCCCTGGGGCTGACCACGGAGCTGACCGGCCTGATCTACACCTTGCGGTCGTTCACCGACCTCACCACCTCCGGGGTCGCCGGCGACGCACGCACCGCGTCCGCGGGCAAGGCCGGGAGAGCAGCCTGCCGTCCCGGCTGTCCGGCGGGCAGCAGCAACGCATCGCGATCGCCCGCGCCCTGATCAACACCCCAAGGCTGCTGCTCGCCGACGAACCCACCGGCAACCTCGACAGCACCACCGGCACCGACATCCTGCGGCTCCTGCTGGACCTGCGCGACGCCCACGGCATGACGATTCTGCTCGCCACCCACAACCCGGCATCGCCGCGCACACCGACCGGCTCCTGCGGATGCGCGACGGCGCGCTTCTCGACGACATTGACCTCGCCGGCGACCGACCGGCCGACATCAGCCGCCTCACCGGTCTTGGCTGACGTCCCGCAAGCCAGTGAGGATGGTCTTGGCCGCACCGGCTGGGTCTGACCCT
>CAXSFF010000970.1:0-2227 GCA_964236035.1 uncultured Acetobacteraceae bacterium | reverse complement strand
CGGAGCGGGCCTGCGCTGCGGCGGCGCGGCAGGCGGAGGCGGCCGGGGCGGCGCTGCACGCCTGCGCGATGCTGACCGTGCGGCGCGAGCGGCTCGCCGGCGACTGCCGGGCACGCCTGCACCGCCACCACGGGCGCAGGATCGAGGCGGCCGCAGAGGACGACCTGCCGCCGGTGCGCAACGCATGAGCGTGGGCATCGTGCGCCGCGCGCTTCCCGTGCTGACCCGCGAGGCGGCGGCGTGCCGGACCCGGCTGAGCCGGCCGCGCGCCAGGCTGGTGCTGCAGCAAGGCTGGACGCTGGAGGACGCGGCCTGCGCGGGGCGGGAAGCGGGCGACTGGTGCAGGGTCGGGATCGTGCTGTCCGCCGCGCCGCCGGAGCTGTCGTGCGAGCTGTCGTGTCAGCTTTCGTGCCCCTGGGACCTGTTCGGACGCATCCTGGACACGCTGCCGGCCGGCGTGGAGGCGGACCAGGACACGCTGGCGCTGCTGCTTGCCCTGGCGCTCGATCCGCTGCTGTGCGCGATGGAGGCGGCGGGCGGGCCCGAGGTGACGGTGCTGTCGGTGTCGCGCACTGGCGCGCCGCCGCCGGGCGCGGTGCGGGCGCTGACGCTGCATGTCTTCGACCGGCCCTGGCCCCTGCTGCTCGCGGGGGCGGACGAGGCGCTCGACGCGGCGCTGCGCCGCTGGCCGGCGGCGGCGCAGCCGGCCGACGAGGTGGTGCTCGACGCCACGCTGCGCCTGGGCACCACCGGGCTGACGCTGGGCGTGCTGCGCAGCCTGGGGATCGACGACGTGGTGCTGATGGAGACGCGGCGCGGCCACGGGCGCGCGGGCACGCTGGTGGTCGCGGGGCACCTGCTCGCCCCGGCAGGCTGGAGCGGCCGGGGCTGGACACTGGAGGCGGCGCCCGCGGCCGCGCATACGAACCGGAAGGAATGGCTGGGAATGACGGAGCTGTCCGCACACGACGCCGGCGACGAGGCGTCGCACGAGGACGACATCCCGGTCACGGTCTGCTTCGACCTCGGCCGGCTGGAGATGACGCTGGGCGAGCTGCGCCGGCTCGGGCCGGGCGCGGTGCTGGAGCTGCCCGGAACAGCCGACGCGGCGGTCAGCCTCACCGTCGGCGGGCGCTGCGTGGGCGTCGGCGAGCTGGTCGAGGTGGCCGGGCACTCCGGCGTGCGCGTGCTGCGGGTCCTCGGGCGTGGGTAGCATCGCTGCGCCGAGCACGGCCTCGATCCTCGCCTCGATCGTCGGCCTGGGGCTCGCGACCTTCGTGGTCATCACCATGACCAGCTTCATCAAGATCTCGGTGATCCTGTTCCTGCTGCGCAACGCGCTCGGCATCCAGCAGACGCCGCCGAACATGGTGCTGTACGGCATCGCGCTGCTGCTCAGCTTCTACGTGATGGCGCCGGTGGCCGCGCACACCTACGCCGCCGCCATCGACCAGACCCGCAGCTACACCACGCTGAGCGACTACATCGAGCTGGTGCAGCGCGCGGAACAGCCGATCAGGTCGTTCATGCTGCGCTTCACCAGCCCGGGCGAGCGCGAGTTCTTCACCTCCGCCACCGCGCGGGTCTGGGGACCGGAGGCGGGGCTGGTGGTCACCCCCGAGGACATGCTCGTCGTGGTGCCCGCCTTCGTGCTCTCGGAGCTGCAGCGCGCGTTCGAGGCCGGCTTCCTGCTCTACCTGCCGTTCGTGACACTCGACCTCGTGGTCACCGCGGTGCTGCTGGCGATGGGCATGTCGTCGGTGTCGCCCACCACGATCTCCGTGCCGCTGAAGCTGTTCCTGTTCGTCGCGATCTCCGGCTGGACCAGGCTGATGCACGGGCTCGTCCTCGGCTATGCGGGCTGAGCGGCGATGACGCACGACGCCCTGCTCTCGCAGTTGCAGGCCACCCTGGAGCTGGTGCTGTGGATGGCGCTGCCGCCGCTGCTGGCGGCGATGGTGATCGGCCTCAGCGTCGGCATCCTGCAGGCGGTGACGCAGGTGCAGGACCAGTCGCTGCCGATGACCTTCAAGCTGCTCGCGGTGATGCTGGTGCTGGCGCTGGGCGGCCCGCTGCTCGCGGCGCCGCTGATGCGGCAGGCGACGATGCTGTTCGACAACTTCTCCACGCTCGCCCGGTGATGCCAGCGGCCCTCTGCTGCGAGCTGCCAGAAAGCAAGGCTGGGCTCTGCCCAGACCCGCCAGGGGGGAGGCCCCCCCTGGACCGG
>CAXSFF010000969.1:0-2228 GCA_964236035.1 uncultured Acetobacteraceae bacterium | reverse complement strand
TGGGGCGGGCGGTGCAGGGGGTCCTCGGCATGAGCGGCTTCGCCCGCGCGTTTGCCCGCAACAAGGGCGCGGTGGTGGGCCTGGTCATCCTGCTGCTGGTCGGCCTGCTGGCGGTGACGGCACCCCTGCTGTTCCCGTTCTCGCCGTGGGACATGCAGGGCGCCCCGTTCGCGCCGCCGGGGGAGGAAGGCTTCCTGCTCGGGTCCGACAGCCTGGGGCGGGACGTGGCGGCGGACATCGCCTACGGCGCGTGGGTGTCGCTGCTGATCGGCGCCGTCTCGACCGCGGCGGCGCTGGTGGTCGGCGTGGTGCTGGGGGCCGTCGCGGGCTATGCCGGCGGGTGGGTGGACGACGTGGTGATGCGGTTCACCGAGTTCTTTCAAACGGTGCCGTCCTTCGTGCTGGCGGTGGTGCTGGTGGCGATCTTCACGCCGAGCCTGCACTCCATCGTCGCCGCCATCGCCCTGGTGTCCTGGCCGCCCGTCACCCGCGTGGTGCGCGCCGAGTTCCTCACCCTCCGCACCCGCGAGTTCGTGCAGGCGGCGGAGGTGCTGGGCCGCTCCCGCACCGCGATCCTGCTGCGGGAAATCCTGCCCAACGCGTTGTCGCCGATCATCGTGCTGGCGAGCTTGATGGTGGCCAGCGCCATCCTGCTGGAATCCGCGCTGTCGTTCCTGGGCCTGGGCGACCCGAACCTGATGTCGTGGGGCTTCATGATCGGCGCCGGGCGCAGCGTGATCCGGCTCGCCTGGTGGATGAGCGTGTTCCCGGGTCTGGCGATCTTCCTCACGGTGCTGGCGCTCAACCTGGTGGGGGAGGGGCTGAACGACGCCCTCAACCCCCGGCTGGCCCGGCGGCGGTGAGCCTGCTCGCCATCGAGGGCCTGACCGTCAGCCTGCCGCCCGGCGCAGACCGGCCCAACGCGGTGGAGGAGGTCAGCCTGACGCTCGACCCCGGCGAGGTGCTGTGCATCGTGGGCGAAAGCGGGTCCGGCAAGTCGGTCACGGCGGCGGCGCTGACGGGGCTGCTGCCGCCGGGCTTGCAGGTCACGGCGGGGCGGATCGGGTTCGAGGGGCGGGATTTGCGCCAAGCCTCCCCGGATGCGATGCGGGCGCTGCGCGGCGCGCGGATCGCCACCGTGTTCCAGGAGCCGATGACGGCGCTGAACCCCTTGATGCGCGTGCATGACCAGGTGGCGGAGGTGCTGCAAGTCCACGGCCGCCCGGTGGGCCATCGGGTGCAGGAGCTGTTGGAGGCAGTCGGCCTGCCCGACCCCGAGCGCATCGCCCGCTGCTACCCGCACGCCTTGTCCGGCGGGCAGCGGCAGCGGGTGATGATCGCGGCGGCGCTGGCGCTGGAGCCGGCCATCCTGATCGCCGACGAGCCGACGACCGCGCTGGACGTGACGACGCAGAAGCAAATCCTGGCGCTGATCCGCGGCATCCAGCAGCGGCGCGGCACGGCGGTGCTGTTCATCACGCACGACTTCGGCGTCGTGGCGGAGATCGCCGACCGCGTTGCCGTCATGCAGCGCGGGCGCATCGTGGAGCAGGGCGCGGCGGCGGACGTGCTGAATGCGCCGGGGCACCCGTACAGCCGCGCCCTGATCGCCGCCGTGCCGCACCGTGCGCCTGCCGCGCGGAATGCCGTGGCGGGGCCGCCGGTGCTGACGCTGGACGGGGTGTGCAAGACCTACCGCTCCCGCAGCCTGTTCGGCGGGGTCCGCACCGTGGCGGCCGTGCAGGCGGCGACGCTGGAGTTGCGGCGCGGCGAAACGCTGGGGCTGGTGGGAGAGAGCGGGTCCGGCAAGAGCACTCTGGCGCGCTGCGTGGTGCGGCTGGTGCAGGCGGATGCAGGGGCGATCCGGTTTGGCGGGGCCGACCTGCGCCCGCTGTCGCGCGCCGCGTGGAAGCCGTACCGCAAGCGCATCCAGATGGTGTTCCAGGACCCGTTCGCCTCCCTGAACCCGCGCCGCCGGGTGGGGGACATCCTGGCGGAAGGTCCGGTGGCGCACGGGGTGCCGCGCCGCCAGGCCCGCGCCCGCGCCGCCGAGCTGCTGGCGCTGGTGCAGCTTGATCCCGGCGCGGCGGGGCGGTTCCCGCACGAGTTCAGCGGCGGGCAGCGCCAGCGCATCGGCATCGCGCGGGCGCTGGCGATGGAGCCGGAGCTGCTGATCGCCGACGAGCCGGTCTCGGCGCTGGACGTGTCGGTGCAGGCGCAAATCCTGG
>CAXSFF010000968.1:0-2231 GCA_964236035.1 uncultured Acetobacteraceae bacterium | reverse complement strand
CGGCGTCGAGCAGATCATCCTGGGCGACCAGAAGCGCATCGAGGTCGAGACCTACTCGCGCTTCCGCATCGCCGACCCGCTGCGGTACTTCCAGGCGGTGGGCACCGACACCCAGGCGCGGTCGCAGTTGTCGCAGATCATCAGCTCCTCCCTGCGGCGGGAGCTGGGCCAGGTGGGTCTGCCGGCGCTGCTGTCGGCGGAGCGGGACCGCATCACCGCCCGCCTGCTCGCCGCCGTCGCGCAGGACGCGGCCCCGCTGGGGATCGAGGTCGTGGATGTCAGCATCCGCCGGGCCGACCTGCCGGTGCAGACCAGCCAGGCGATCTACGACCGCATGATGTCCGAGCGCAACCGCCAGGCGAAGGAGCTGCGCGCGCAGGGGTTCGAGTGGGCGCAGGAGATACGCGCCAAGGCGGAGCACGACCGCACGGTCCTGCTGTCCGAGGCGCAGCGGGACGCCCGGCTGATCCGCGGCCAGGGAGAGGCGGAGGCCAACCGCGTGTCTGCCACGGCTTTCAGCAAGGACCCGGAGTTCTACGACCTGTACCGCACCTTGCAGGCCTACCGCACGGCGCTGGCGCCCGGGACGCCGACGGTGATGCTGTCCCCCGGCAGCGCGTTCATGCGGTTCTTCCAGGCTGGGGCGCCCGCCGCGCCGGGCCTGCCGCCGTGATCCCATGCGCCCGGGCAATGCGGCGGCTGCTGGCTCGGTCCGGCCTTGTGCTCCTGCTCCTGGCTGCGGTGACGCCGGCTGGCGCCGTGGACGTGTCCAACCTGGCCGGCATCGAGGACGATCCCTGCTTCCAGCAAACGCGCCAGCGCGTGCTCGACAGCCAACTTGGCGCCATCGAGAGCGGGATCGTCGCCGCCTGCACCGACGCCCGCGGCAACCCGACGGACGCGATGGCGCTGCTGACCGAGCGTGCGAAGGCGCCGCCCTGGCTGCCGCCAGCGTCCGGGGGGATGGACGCCACGGCTGTCCTGCTCGCGGCGCTGGCGCAGCTTGCCATCCTCGCGGCGCTGCTGGGGGTGGACGCGGGCTATGCCGCCCGTGCCCTTGGCTTGGCGCTGCCGGCTGCCGCCGTGCCGGCCATCGTCGCCGTGCGGGCGCTCGCGGCCGTGCTGCTGACGGCGCTGGCGACGCTGCCCGGCCTGACAGCGCTTGCGGCCCTGGCCCTTCTGGCCTTCGCGGTGCGGGCCTCCCGCTGGCGCGGGCCGCAGCCGCCCGCCGCTGGCCCGGCGGAACCGGCTGGACGGCTAGCAACAGGCATCGGAGTGCTGGGAACCGACCTTCTCGCCAACCTCCCGGTCAGCCTCGGCATTGCTGCGGCGTCACGCGGCAGCCCCGTCCTGGCCGTGGCCGGCGTGCTAGCGGCAGCGGGTGCGGCGCGGCTGCTGCACCCGGCGTTGGCGCGGCTGCGGCTGCGGCCGGTTCTGACCCAGGCCGCCGGGGCGCTGATCGCCGCCATCGCGGGCCTGGCAGCCCTGTCGGACCCCGGGCTTGCGGCGCTTGGGGCCATGCCGGTACCGCTGCTCCTGGCGGCGCCAGCCTGCATGGCCGTGCTGGCGCTGGTCGCCGGGCGCCTTCCCTCCGCGAGACGCCACATCCTCCGCACCCCGCTCAACGACGGATGACCGGCGGCGGGACGCCGCACTCACGCCCATGACGGCGCCAACGCCATCAGCGGCCCGGCCGCCGGTGCGGACCGCCGCGGCCTCCGTCTGGGGACCGGGCCTGCTCGTCATGCTGGCCGACGCCGACGCCGGCAACGTGGTGACGGCGGCGCAGGGCGGCGCGATGTGGGGCTACCGGCTGCTCCCCCTGGTGCTGCTGCTGATCCCCGCCCTGTTCATGGTGCAGGAGCTTGCCGTGCGCCTGGGCCTCGCGACTGGCCTGGGCTTCGGCGAGCTGGTCCGCCAGCGCCTCGGCCCGGCCTGGGCCTGGCTGTGCGGCGGCGTGCTGGCCGTGGCGGTGTTCGGGTCGCTCATCACCGAGTTCACGGGGATCGCGGGGATCGGCGACCTGTACGGCGTGCCCCGCGCCGTGTCGCTGCTGCTGGCGGCCGGGTGCCTGCTGGCCGTCGTGCTGACCGGCTGGCACCGCCGGGTCGAGCGGATCGCCATCGCCATCGGGCTGTTTGAGCTGGCGTTCGTGTTCGTCGCCTGGCGGGCGCACCCGGGCGGCGCGGCGGTGCTGGCCGATGTGTCCGACCTGCCGCTGGGCGACGCGC
>CAXSFF010000967.1:0-2234 GCA_964236035.1 uncultured Acetobacteraceae bacterium | reverse complement strand
TAGAGCCGCCTGCCCTCTGCTGTGCCCTCCCGCGCCCTGGCTGCAGCCAGGGCGTCGTGTTCCTGCCGCGGCAGGACCGCAACCACCCGGCCCTGGTTGGGCGTTTCGGTCCGCGTACAGCGGCTGCGGGACGCGCATTCCCTGCAATCGGCAGCCCTGAACTGGGCGCGGACCATCGCGCGCTGGCCTGGGCGCTTCACGTCCTTATATCAGCCGGCGCTCTCCTTGCTCTCTGGGCAGCGCACCTTCTGCTGGTCCCAATCCACCGTGAAGTCGGCAGCGCTGAACACTCCCTCGGTGTGGCTTTGCCAGCTCAGGTTCTGACGCGTGGGGCTGACCAGGTCTATGCCGTGCTGCTCGCGGGCGGTGATGAGGTGGTCGGCGCTGACGTAAGCCGAGTCCACCAAGTGCTCGGACGGCGCCAGGCCTTTGCCGGCCAGGGCCGCGTGGATCGGCGCCGTGCGGGGTGCCTCATGCACGTTGGCCGGCCTTGCACCCGCTTCGCGGGTGCTCCCTCCGGGGGATCGCTTCGCGATGGTGTCGGCGTGAACCACCAGGCGCGGTGCCCCTGGGTCGCAGGTTTCGGTGAAATGGACCATGTAGCCAGTCCAAGTCGTGCTGGCCTTGGTGCGGAACCGGGCCTCGGTGTCGTAGGGTGACTCTACCCGGTCTCCGGGACCGCGGCCCCGCACCGGCCGCAGCCGGGCGCCGCCGTCCTGCCCGCCCTCAGTCCGCTCGAAGTGCCGCGCCCATACGCGGCGGAGCGTCTTGATCGCCGGCAGCGCTGCAGCGTCCGAGGGCGCGTCCGACCTGGCCAGCGCGTCGAGGAGCTGGAAGCCGTCCGCGCCGACTTGGGCGACGTAGGCATCGCGCTTGGGGCCGACCTCAGGCATCCGCCTCTCCTCGACCCGCTTGTCGTAACGGTCATGCCAATCGGGCGGCGCAAACACGCGCAGCCAATCCGGCGCGAGGGTGGCGATGTCGTTCAGCGCCGCGCGCAGCGTCTCGGCCACGAGTTCCAGGCGGTTCAGACTGCGGATGGCGGCGAGCACGTGCGTGCTGTCGGTGCGCTGCCGCCCGCGCGCCTTGAGCAGCCCGTCCTCGCGCGCCGCGTCCAGCACCCGCGCGAGCAGCCGGTCCACGGCTGCGTTGCCCAGCAGCCTGCCGCGGAACTCGCACAGCACGCTGCGGTCGAAACCCGGGTCGGCCAGGTCGAGTGCGAGCAGATACTTCCAGTCGATCCGGGCGCGGACGGCTTCTGCCGCCTGCCGGTCGCTCAGCCCCTCGCGGAACTGCATGAGCGTCACCAGCGCAAGCCGCCACGGCGCATAGGCTGGCTGACCGCGCTTGGGGTAGAGGTCGGCAAAGTCGGCATCCGTGAAGAAGGTGCCGAGCCGATCGCGCAGGATCAGGTAGGGATTGCGGGTCCGGAACGCGGCGCGGGCGACCCGGGCGGTGTCGTCGGGCACAGGTGGGATCGACTGCTGCGGGCAAAGCGACATGGCTACACTCCAGGCTGATAACCGCCCAACGCCGCCAGCCCTGCGAGGCTCCCGAATTCGCCACCAGTGTCAGCGTTGTTCCCCTCCGTCAGCCTGACACGGTTGACGACCCGCTCACGGCCGTCCTGCGCGACGGTGCCCGCCGACTGTTGGCACAGGCGGTCGAGGCGGAAGCCGAGGCGTTCCTGGCCGCCATGCGGGAGATGCAGCTGCCGGACGGGCGCGAGCGCCTGGTTCGGCACGGCCACGGCCCGGAGCGGCTTGTGCAGACGGGGGTCGGTCCGGTTGCGGTTCAGCGTGTGAAGCTGTGCGACTGAGGTGCCAGTGCTGGAGGTGCTGGCGATGTCGGGGCCGAGCGGATCCGCTTCACGTCGGCGATCCTGCCGCGCTGGGCCAGGCGGACGCGCAGCCTGGATGCCTTGCTGCCGATCCTCTACCTGCGCGGCGTGTCGATGAGTGACTTCGGCGAGGCGCTGGCCGCATTGTTGGGGAAGGACGCCCCGAACCTGTCGCCGTCGGTGATCGCGCGGCTGCGGGGCGAGTGGGAGGCGGACTACGCGCGCTGGCAGCGGCGCGACCTGTCGGCCCGGCGCTACGTGTACGTCTGGGCCGACGGCGTCTACCTGCAGGCCCGCATGGAGCCGCAGGCCGAATGCATGCTGGTGCTGATCGGCGCCACGCCGGAGGGCAAGAAGGAGCTGCTCGGCTTCCAGGTGGGCGTGCGGGAAAGCG
>CAXSFF010000966.1:0-2239 GCA_964236035.1 uncultured Acetobacteraceae bacterium | reverse complement strand
GGAGCGACACGGTAAATTTCGTCGCGCGGCCCTGGGTTGCTTCGTCGCAAGCGCTCCTCGCAATGACGAACTATGTGTCCGCGCTGATCTCCGCCTCCAGCGCCTGCAACGTGCGGTCGAATTCATCCAGCCCGCTTTCGTCGTCCAGCGCCGACCGTAGCGTCGCGACCGCCGCCAGCCGGCAGCGGTCGTGGCCGCCGTCGCTGTCCACCGCGCCGCGCACGCCGGCCAGGCAATTGGCATACGCCTCCCGCGCCGGCGCCGCCTTCGGACCCAGCGGCGCGAACACCTCGTCGATGCGGCCGTCCACCCAGCCCGGCGTCGCCGCCGTCTCCTCAGTCAGCGAACTCCGCGTCATCGCGCCGCTCCCAATGCCCAGGCCAGCACGCCCTTCTGCGCGTGCAGGCGATTTTCCGCGCCGTCGAACACCACCGATTGCGGGCCGTCGACCACCCCCGCGCTGACCTCCTCGCCGCGGTGCGCCGGCAGGCAGTGCATGAACACGGCGTCCGCCGCCGCCTGCGCCATCAGCGCCTCGTCCACGCGATACGGCACCAGCAACGTGTGGCGCTTCGAGTTCGGGTCGTCGGTCATGCTGACCCACACGTCGGTGACGACGCAGCGCGCGCCGCGCACGGCCGCCGCCGGGTCCTGGCCGATCTCGATCACGGCGCCCTCGCTGCGCGCCCAGGCCACCAGCTCGGCGGGCGGCCCAAGCTGCTGCGGGGTGGCGATGCGCAGGGTGAAGCCGAACCGAACCGCCGCCTCGATCCACGAGCAGGCGACGTTGTTGCCGTCGCCGACCCAGGCCACCACCTGCCCCGCGATCGGCCCCTGGTGCTCCTCGAACGTCATCACGTCGGCCATCAGTTGGCACGGGTGCGAGATGTTGGTCAGGCCGTTGATCACGGGCACCGTGGCGTGCTCGGCCAGTTCCAGCAGCTTGGCCTGGCTGTCGGTGCGCAGCACGATGGCGTCGACGTAGCGGCTCAACACCTTCGCCGTGTCGCCAACGGTCTCGCCGCGCCCGAGCTGCATGTCGCGCGACGACAGCACCACCACGTCGCCGCCGAGCTGGCGCATCGCGACTTCAAAGCTGACCCGGGTGCGGGTGCTCGGCTTCTCGAAGATCATCGCCAGCGTGCGGCCAGCGAACGGGCGTGACGATGGCACCCCCGCCTGCTTGAAGCCGCGCGCCACGTCCAGCATCTGCCGCAACGTGGCGGGGGCGAGCTGGCGCAGGCCGAGGAAGTGCCGCGGCGCCATCACGGCCTCCCGCAGCACGGCGACCCTTTCCTGGGTGGCGGCGCTCACTTCGCCGCGTCCTGAATCGAGGCCGGGCGCATGCGGCGTGCGGCGCGGCGGATCATCGCCAGCGCCTCGTCGATGTCGGCGTCGGTCAGCACCAGCGGTGGCACCAGGCGGACCACGTTGTCGCCGGCCGCCACCGTCAGCAGCCCCTCCTCGGTGAAGGCGCCCTGCATCGCCACGTTCGACACCCGGCACTTCAGCCCCAGCAGCAGCCCGGCGCCGCGCGCGTCCTCGAACACCTCGGGCTCCGCCGCCACGATATCGAGCAGGCCATGCCACAGCACCCGCGCCTTGCGGTCCACCTCGTCCAGGAAGCCGGGCGCCAGAATCACGTCCAGCACGGCGTTGGCAGCGGCGCAGGCCAGCGGGCTGCCGCCGAACGTGGTGCCGTGCGTGCCCGGCGTCAGGTGCTTGGCCACCGCCTCGCGCGCCAGCACGGCGCCCATCGGGAAGCCGCCGGCGATGCCCTTGGCCGAGGACAGCACGTCCGGCGCGATGCCCGCCCATTCATGCGCGAACAGCTTGCCGGTGCGGCCCATGCCGCATTGCACCTCGTCCATGCCGAGCAGGATGCCGAACTCGTCGCAGGTGGCGCGCAGGTCGCGCAGGAACGGCAGCGGCGCCGGGCGCACGCCGCCTTCGCCCTGGATCGGCTCCACGATGATGCCCGCGGTGTGCGGGCCGATGGCGTCGCGCACGGCGTTCATGTTGCCGAACGGCACGTGGTCGAAGCCCTCCACCACGGGGCCGAAGCCGGCGAGGTACTTCGGGTTCCCCGTGGCGGACAGCGTCGCCAGGGTGCGGCCGTGAAAGGCGCCCTCGAAGCAGATCAGGCGGACGCGCTCGGGGCGCCCCGTCTCCGCCATGGCGCGGCGCATCATCTTGATCATGCCCTCGTTCGCCTCGGCGCCCGAGTTGCAGAAGAACA
>CAXSFF010000965.1:0-2240 GCA_964236035.1 uncultured Acetobacteraceae bacterium | reverse complement strand
CCCGAGGAACCCACCGCCGCCGCCGCCATCGCCGCCATCGGCGAGGAGCTGGAGGTGTTCGACGACTGGATGGACCGCTACCAGTTCATCATCGAGCTCGGCCGCAAGCTGCCGCCGTTCCCCCCCGAGTGGGCCAACGACGCCCACCGCGTGCCGGGCTGCCAGAGCCAGGTATGGATGGAGGCCGCCATGCGCGACGGCGCCCTGCGGCTGGCTGGCGCGTCGGACGCCGCGATCGTGTCCGGGCTGGTGGCGCTGCTGCTGCGCGTCTACTCCGGCCGCACGCCCGCCGAGGTGCTCGCCACCGACCCGGCGTTCCTGCGCGACCTCGGCCTGCTGGAGGCGCTGTCCACCAACCGCGGCAACGGCATCGCCGCCATGGCGCGGGCGATCCGCGAGGCCGCGCAGCACCAGGCCGCCTGACCCGCTGAGGCGCCGATGTCGACCAGCGTGCGGCTTGGCCTGTTCACGGGCGCGTTCTTCGCCGGCGCCGGCGTGGCGCAGGCGTTCCTGCCGCTTTGGCTGAGCAACCGCGGCGTCACGGCGGCGCAAATCGGCGCCATCCTGGGCTTCGCCGCCATCATCCGCCTAGCCGCCGTACCCGGTTGGGGCGCGTTGGCCGACCGGGCGCCGCGGCGGCGTCCGGTGCTGGCCGTGGCGGCGTTGGCGGCGGCCATACTCGCGGCCAGCTACCCGCTCGGCCACGCTGCGCTGATCCTGGCCGTGTTGGTGACGCTGCAGGGCGTCGCTTCGTCCGGCCTCACCCCGCTCACCGACGCATTGACCATGGGCCTGGCGCTTGAGGGCCGGCTGCGATACGGGCGGGTGCGCGCGTGGGGGTCCGCCTCGTACATGCTGGCGACGGCGGCGACGGGGCCCGTGCTGACCTGGGCCGGGCTGGCGCTGCTGCCCTGGCTGATGGCGGCGAGCTACGCCCTGGCCAGCGCCTTCGCCCTGTTGCTGCCGGAGCCGGCGCGGCCCGTCCACGTCGCGGAGGCCGGCAGCAGCACCTTGCTGCGCCTGCCCGGCTTCCGCCTCGCCGTGATCGCCAGCGCGCTGATCCAGGGTTCGCACGCGGCGTACTACGCGTTCGTGCCGCTGCTCTGGCGCGCCGCCGGGTTGGACGACACGGCGATCGGGCTGCTGATCGCCGAGGGCATCGTCATGGAGATCGTGCTGTTCGTCTGGGGCGGCGCCTGGGTCGCGCGGCTCGGCCCAGCGCGGCTGACGGCGCTGGCCGCCAGCGCGTGCCTGGTGCGCTGGAGCACCATCGCACTGACCGCCAGCCTCCCCGTGCTGATGCTGGTGCAGGTGCTGCACGCCGGCACGTTCGCGATGCAGCACCTGTCGTCGATGACGATGCTGGGCCGCGTGGTGCCGCCCCGGCGCGCGGCGGGGGCGCAGGCGCTGCACGCGGCGCTGGGCGTCGCCGCGCCGACGGGGCTGCTGATCTGGCTGTCGGGGCTGGCCTATGCGCGCATCGGCGGCGGCGTGTTCCTGTTGATGGCGGCGCTCGGCGGTTCCGCCCTGCTGCTGGTGCGGCCCCTCGCGCGGGCCGCGGGCGATGCTAGGATGGTGGTTCAACACAGCTGAAGGAGGCATCGATGCAGCTTGCTGGGTCATGCCAATGCCGCGCCGTCCGGTTCGGTCTGCGTTCGCGCCACGCAGTGCCATACCAACGCTGCTACTGCACCCTGTGCCGCAAGACCCAGGGCGGTGGCGGCTATGCGGTCAACCTGTCGGGCGACAGCGCCTCGCTCACCGTCGAGGGGCTGGAGCACATCACGATCTACCACGGCGACATCCGCAATCCAGGCCAGCCGGATCGCATCAGCACAGGCGAACGGCATTTCTGCAAGCTCTGCGGCACCATGCTCTGGCTCTATGACCCGGCATGGCCCGAGCTGATCCATCCGTTCGCCTCCGCAATCGACACGCCGCTCCCCGTGCCGCCCGAGCACACCCACCTGATGCTCGCCTCCAAGCCGGATTGGGTTGAGTTCGACCGGCGCCCGGGCGATCTGGCCTTCGACCACTATCCCAAGGAAAGCATCGCCCACTGGCACCAGCGGCACGGCTTGGAAACCTAAGCGTTCAGCCGGCCGCGGCGCCCTCCAGCAACTCGATCTGCCGCGCGATCCGCACCAGCGCGGCCGGCGCCGGGCCGCCGGGCCGAGGACTCGGCGACGTCTCCCCCGCCGCCAGCGCCCGCAGCGCCGCGCACACCCAGTCGCGCCACG
>CAXSFF010000964.1:0-2241 GCA_964236035.1 uncultured Acetobacteraceae bacterium | reverse complement strand
GTTCCGGCACCAGTTCGACGCGGACCGATCCGTCGCCGCCGGTGTTTGCCCCCGCCGTGATCATGACGTTCTGCAAGTTCGCCGCAAGGAACGAGCCGCCGCCGCCGCCCCCGGCGATAGCGCCATCGCCGCCGCCGCCACCCGAGTAGCCACCGCCGCCGCCGCCACCTGAATAGCCGCCGCCACCGCCACCGCCAAAGCCGCCGAAGTTGAGAGGGTTGGGACCATCGATGACGTCTCCTGCACCGCCCGCAAAGCTGGGCGCCCCAGACCCTCCCTGGCCGGACCCCGTCGGATCAGCCGTGTCGCTGCCACCCGGCCCGAAAAATCCGGCTCCCCCGGCGCCGTCGTCAAGGCCAGCAGTTCCGGCCCCACCGCCTCCGCCGCCCACTCCGCCCGTGCCACCGTTGACGCCGTTGCCCTTTGCGCCGTTGCTGGTGGCCGTGGCGTTGACGCCGGGGTCGGCACTTTCCCCGGCGCCGCCGCCGCCGCCAGCAGCCACCAGCGGGGCGGAACTGCTGAGGAACACGAAGCTCCCGCCGCCGCCGCCACCGCCATGGATGGTACCGAAGTTGCCGGTCCCGCCAGCAGCGCCGACGACGATGTCGAGCACGGTGCCGGCCGAGAGATAGACCAGGCCGCTGGCCATGGCGCCTGCGCCGCCCGCAATGAGGCTTCCGGAGCCGCTGTCGATGCTGGTGCCTCCGGTCGCGCCGATCGCGGTGATGTCATAAAGACCTGCCACCGTGAGCGTGTCGGTTTGGATGGTTCCCGTGTTGGTGAACACCGTCGCCTGCGCCGTCGATGCCAGCGCCAACAGCGAGACGCCAGCCAAGATAAACTGCTTCATTTCCAAGCCCCTTTATTTCCAGCAATGCCCATGCTGATCAATCAGCCTATGGAGAGGCAGTGCAGCCCAGTCCTGGATACTCGTCGCCAGGTGCGCCCAAGGTGCGCCACGCTGCCGGGAAGCGCCCGTGGCTGCGGTATGACGCAATGAACTGGAACCGGCTCTCATCAGTGTTCGCACGAGCCGCAGAGGCCGAGTTGAGGGCCATGACCTGGGAGCCTATTCCCGTGAAGACGGGCCAGACCGGCAAGCCAGCGCCGTTCGGGTCTCCTGCATGGGCGAAGTTGGTCCAATACGACATCATCAGATTGGAGAATTGCTGGTCGGCCGCGCTGGAAGCCGGCCCTTTAGGGTTGAAGTATTGCGGCGAGGCGCTCGTCGTGCCCCACACGAAGGGAACTTCCGCAACGTGGGCCGGGATCGGCGAGTATGGCGAAGTATAGGTGAAGTTATAGGCGTAGGCGTTCGCGGCGCCAGGGTGGCGCGAGAGCTTGAGCGCCTCCCAGGTTTGCTCGGCAATGGTCAAGTCGCCGGTCAGCTGGTACGAGGAAGCCTGCGCCTGGGCATTGCTGCCTGCCGGATACAGCGCCTCGAACTGCGGCAAGCATCGGCTGCCGAACAAGTTCGCGGCTGCGTTGTCGAACACCTGCGGCGGCGTGCTGGGCAACGCGAACGCCGTGAATGGAAGATACTCCGCGCCGTTCCAGCCGCCGAGCATCGGCACGTTCAACGCCTGGCCGCGTGCGAACACTTCGCCCGGCGAGAGCGGAAGCACGTTCCCGTCGACGCTCGGGGAGAACGAGAAAAGCGGCGAGATCGTGAAGTTCCAAGGCGCCGCCGCGTTGATGGTGGCTGCATCGACCGCGCGAAGGTCCTGGCCAGGGAACTTCGCGGCAAAGGCCTGCCCCATCACGACTTCCTCGGCGTGGGTGGCGATGGAGCCGTAGTCGACGCTCTCCCAAAAAGCCCCGCTCTCCATGATCGCGCCGTTGACCAGGCCACGCGTCTTCGGTGAAGCCAGGAGCATGCCCACCGCATGCGCGCCGGCCGACTCGCCGAACATCGTGACGCGGTTCGGATCGCCGCCGAAATTGGCGATGTTCTGTTTCACCCAGTTCAGGGCGGCGAGCTGGTCCATCAGGCCCCAGTTGCCGGAGGTGCCCGACTCCTGGTCGAGTTGCGACGTGGCGAGGAAGCCCAGCACGCCCAGGCGGTAGTTCAGCGTGACGACCACCACGTCATGCGTCGCGAGGTTCGAGCCGTCGAGGGTCGGGGTGGCCGACGTGCCGAACTCGAACCCGCCGCCGTAGAAATACACCATGACCGGCTTCAGCGCAGGCGGGTTGAGGGCAGGCGTCCAGACGTTCACCGTCAGGCAATCCTCGGCCTGC
>CAXSFF010000963.1:0-2242 GCA_964236035.1 uncultured Acetobacteraceae bacterium | reverse complement strand
TTCAGGCCTGGGCACCATGTAGTAATCACAGCCGTGCCTATCGAAGTGCCGTTCCGCAATCGAGAGATCAGCGACTTGGGCAGCTAAGTCCGTTTCGCCCGCTTCATTAAGAAGAGTTTCCAAAGTGGCTACGAAATTAGGTGCCACTTCTCTCAGCGAAGGTCGATTAGGGTTATTCATTTGATCCTTTGCGAGGGCGTGCGTAGACGCGCGAACCCTCCTTGAAGTTGATGCCCGGTCATCGCGTCTCCCAACCGGCCGTTCCCTGGACGGGTGCCGCGCCGTGGCGCCACAGGGTTTGAACCCGTCCACAGACTACGTCTCCCAATGCTGATCCGTCCATAATCAACATGCACCTTTGTGGAACGGGAGAAACGCCTTGGCACGCCGACAATTGCTGACCGACGAGGAGCGCCAGGCGCTCTTGGGCATCCCGCCCGACGCCGACTCGCTCGCACGGCTGTTCACCCTGTCCCGGTTGGACCGAAATCTGGTGGCTGAGCGGCGCGGCGACGCCAATCGTCTCGGCTGCGCCGTCCAGCTTGCCCTGCTGCGCCATCCAGGCACGGCGCTCGCCTACCTCGACCAGCCAATCGATGCTCTCGTGACCTGGATGGCGGGCCAGCTTGAGATCCCCGCCACCGTATTTGCCGAGTACGCCCGCCGACCGCAAACCATGACGGACCATGCGCGCCAACTCGCCGCCACCTTGGGCCTGCGTATTCCAACCATGGCCGACTTGCCGCCGATGATCGAGGCAGCCGCGGAGGCGGCCCGCGCCACTGACCGCGGCCAGCCGATCACCGCGACGGTCATGGCAGCCCTCCGGACTGCCGCATCATCTTGCCCGGCGCGACCGTGATCGAGCGGATCGCCGGCCGGGCGCGTGCCCGCAAGCGGGCAGCCGATGCCCTGGTAGCTGGGTTTTCTGCTGATCACCTGACTAAGCTGGATGGGCTGCTCGTCGTTGACCCCTCGGTCGGCATGACACTGTTTGCCTGGCTCAAGGCCATGCCCATCGCGCCGAAAGCGGACCACATCAGCGAGCTGCTGGACCGCCTGCGCATGGTCCGGGGCATCTGCATGCCGGTCGAGAATGCCGCCCGCATCCATGAAGACCGGCTGCAGCAGTTCGTGCGCGAGGGCCATGCTTCCGACGCCCATCAGCTCGGGCGCTATGCCAAGCATCGGCGGCGCGCGATCTTGGTGGCGACGGTGCTCGACCTCGAAATGCGGCTTACGGACGCGATCCTGGATATGGCGGGTAAACTGATTGGCGGCCTGTTCGCCAAAGCGCGCAACGCCGCCCGGCGTCGGTACGCCGCCAGCGCCAGCAACGTCGGCCGCCTCATGCGGATGTTCCACGGCACTATCGAGGCGCTTGCCGCGGCGCACGAGGGAGAAGCCGATGCATTCGAGGCTATAGACGACGCCTTGGGCTGGCCCAAGCTGCTGCGGGTGCGTGAGGAAGTGCAGGAGTTGGCAAGCCTCGTCGGAGAGGATCCGTTGGTACGTGCCGCTGACCGCTGGAGAACCCTGCGGAAGTTCGCACCCGCTCTGATCGAGGCGCTGCAGTTCCGGTCCACCCGCACCGGCGATCCCATATTGGCAGCGCTCAAGTTGCTGGCAGGCCTCAACCAGTCCGGCAAGCGCGAGGTGCCGGCCGACGCACCCATGCCGTTCCGCAAGGAGTGGCGCCGCCTGGTGATGGAGGAGGGCGGGCCGAACCGGCGCCTATACGAGACGGCCGTTCTGGCGACGCTGCGCGACAAGCTGCGCTCCGGCGATGTCTGGGTCGAACGCTCGGCCAACTACCGCCGCTTCGACAGTTATCTGCTGCCGCAGGATGCCGTCCCCGCAGTCGCAGCGGGGCTGAAGCTGCCCGCAACCGCTGACGAGTGGCTCGCCGGCCGCGCCGGCGAACTCGACCGGCGGCTGAAACGCTTTTCCCGCCAGCTGCTGCGGGGCGAGTTGGAAGGGGTGGAGCTACGCGACGCGACGGTTGCTTGCACGTCGCGCCGGTCAAGACGATTGCAACGCCAGAAACCCGCGCCTTTGCAGACGGGATTGAAGCCATGATGCCGCCTGCGCGCATCACGGAGCTGCTGTACGAGGTGAACCGCATGACGGGCTTCGCGTCCACCTTCACCAACCTGCGCACCGGCGAGCGTTGCGACGATGAAAACGCCTTGCTCGCCGCTATTCTCGCCGACGCCACCAACCTTGGTCTGGGCCGCATGGC
>CAXSFF010000962.1:0-2245 GCA_964236035.1 uncultured Acetobacteraceae bacterium | reverse complement strand
GCCGTTCGATGCCGACGCGGTGGTGGCGAACTTCGCCTACATCGGCGACAGCACGACGCAGTCGAAGATCTCGCTGAGCCTGCTTGGGTCGTGCACCACCGCCAAGGCGGTGTCCAAATACGTGGTTCAGGTGAGTTGCGGCGCGCCCTATGCGCCTCTGCTGGCGCAGCTTGGTGAGCCTTATCTGGGCATGCAGTCGCCCAGGGCCATCAAGGAGTATGGGCCGGACCTCGGGCTGCACCCCGTTGGCACCGGGCCGTTCAGCTTCGTCAGCTACCAGGCGGGGCAGAGCCTCGTGCTGAAGCGCAACGACGCCTACACGTGGAACCCGCCAGCAACAGGGTTCACCGGGCCGCCCAACATCGCGCAGCTTACGTTCCAGATCGTCAGCAGCGGGCAGGCGCGCGTCAGCCAGTTCCAGGCCGGGCAGTCCCAGGTCATCCAGGACGTGCCGGGGGTGTTCTGGAACGCGTTGGGCAAGATGAACCGCTTCAACGCGGTCGCCATGCCGATCACCGGCATGGGCATCTTCGCGCCGGTCAACGCTGGCAGCTTCCCGACCGACGACATTGCGGTCCGCAAGGCGATCCAGTACGCGGTGGACAAGAAGGGCGTGGTCCAGCTTGCCGATGCCGGGGCCTACCCGGTCAGCAACACGCCGCTGGTCAGCGGGATGACCGGATATGACGCCGGGCTGGAAAACGCCTATCCGTTCGATCCGGCCAAGGCGGCGGCGGTGCTCACGGATGCCGGCTGGACCAAGCCGGGCGAGTTCTGGGAGAAGGGCGGCAGGCGGCTCGCGCTCAAGATCACCGCCATCTCCACCTCGACCTCCTACCCGCTGCTTGCCCAGGCGATCCAGGGCTACCTGCGCAAGGCCGGCATGGACGCGACGGTGGAGCAGATGGCGACGCCGGCCTGGCTCGCGGCGAACATCAAGGGCGACATGTCGTTGACGCCGTTGCAGTATATCGGCGTTGATCCGGATGCGCTGCGGCTTTGGTTCACGCCTGACCAGTACTTCAACTGGAGCCACTTCACCGACCCGGTGCTGACCAAGCTGCTGCTCGACGGTCAGCAGGAGCTGGACCCGGCGAAGCGGCTGGCGATCTACGCGCAGGCGCAGAAGATCATCGTGGACCAGGCGATCGAGCTGCCGATCCGGCAGAACATTGATCTGATCATGACCAGCAAGAAGCTGACGGGCCTGTCGTATTCGGGGGGCGGATTTGCGTATTTCGGCGCCGCGGCGATGGAGAAATGAGCGTGGTGAACACGACCGTCATCCATGCCGACCGCTTGATTGACGGCACCGGTGCCGCCCCCGTTGCCGATGCCGTGCTGGTCGTGCAGGACGGACAGGTAGGCGAGGTATTTTCGGGCCGGGTGCCGGAAGGTGCGGTGCCGGAGGGGGCTGCGGAGCTGCACTTCCCCGGCTGCACCGTGCTGCCCGGGCTGATTGACACCCATGTCCATCTCAACCTGCCGGGCAACGGTGTGACGCTCGAGACCGCGGTCCGCGAAAGCGACGGGGCGCTCGTGGCCACCTCGGCGCTGTGCGCGGCGCGGGCGCTGAACGCCGGGATCACCACCGTGCGCGACGTGGGCGGGGCACGGAGCACCGTGTTCGAGGCGCGGCGCGCGTTGCAGTTGGGGCACGGGGCCGGCGCCCGGATCGTTGCCTGCGGGCAGCCGATCACCATCACCGGCGGCCATACCTGGTATTTCGGCGGCGAGGCGGACGGGGTTGACGGCCTGCGGCTGAAGGTGCGCGAGATGGCCAAGCTCGGCGCGGACTTCATCAAGGTGATGGCGACCGGCGGCAGCACGCTGAACACCATGTCGTGGCTGCCATCCTATAGCCAGGCGGAGCTGGCGGTGCTGGCCGACGAGGCGCATCGTCTCGGCCGCAAGATCACGGCGCATTGCCTGTGCGCCGAGGCGACCGACTGGGTGGTCGAGGCGGGCTTCGACGGGATCGAGCACGCCGGCTTCATCGCCGACCGGTCCGGCCGCCAGGTTTACGTGCCGGAGACGGCGGCGCGCGTCGCCAGGTCCGGCGTGATCTGCACCAGCACGCTTGCGGTCGGCGGCTTCATGCTGCGGGCGTTGCAGGCGATGGAGCGGCGCTCGCCCGAGGAGCAGGCGGCGCTGGACCGCTGGCTGCGCCTGTTCGACGAGAACCTGTCGCAGTTCGGCAAGATGCGCGAGGCGGGCGTGACGTGGGTGGCGGGGACCGACGCCG
>CAXSFF010000961.1:0-2245 GCA_964236035.1 uncultured Acetobacteraceae bacterium | reverse complement strand
CTTGGCGCTGCCCTGCGGGAACACCCGCGCCAGCCGCCGCCGCGCCTCCGCCGGCCCGACGCGCTGGTAGAGCCGCGAGCGTAGCGCCACGTCCTGCGGCGACGTCGAGAACGCCCAAAGCTCCACCGGCCCCAGGCTGTTCACCAGCATCTGCTCGTACCACTCGTCGTCCGCCGCGATCAGCGCCATGAACGGCGCACCCCCCGCGGTGGGACCGTTCAGCCGCCTGCGGATCACCTCGGCCGAGGCCGCGCTGACCCCGAAGCGGCGGATGATGTCCTCCTTCTCCTGCTCGTCGCCAGCGCCCAGCACGAACCGCCCCGTGGACTGCGAGATGATGTAGTCGCCGAAGTCCTTCATGCGCTGGCTGCTCAGCCCGAGCTGCAGGTTGTGCTTGCCGCCCTCGCGCCCGTCCTGCTCCACCTGGCGGCGCACGTAGAGCCGCCCCTCCGTGCGCTGATACTCGTCATACTCCAGCCGCTTGTAGGTCTCGTACATCTCGGTGAACCGCTTGCGGTGGAACTCGCGCACCAGCTCAGGCACCATCGGCGACTGTGTTGCATGGACCGGAAGATGGGCGTGAGGCACCTGCCTCCATCGGCTGTTATGCCAGTCGGATGTACTCCGGGCGTCCGAGCTCAAGCATGCGGTTCAGGACGCCGACAGCGGGGGCGATCTCTGTCTTGCGTCGGCGCTCTGTGCGCGAGCGCAGCTCGTTCCCGATCACCCGCTTGAACCGGCTGATATCTGCCTCGACCAGTGCACGCCATTGGTAGCCTGAGGCTTTCTGCCAGCGTCTGCGGCCGTGCTCGGAGATCGTCTGCAGATGGCGATCGCGCTGCGTGGGCGTTGTCCCGGCGGTGTCGCTCGGAACTGCGCCGGATCGTGGTGGCACGATCACGGCTGCTTCGGGCGAGCGCCTGGCGACCTCGCCGTAGACGCCGTCCTGGTCATACGCGCCGTCCGCCGTGAACGAGGCGAGAGGACCCGTTTGGTCAAGCAGGGCGCTGACCTGGGAGGCGTAATCGACGTCACTGGTGCTCAGCGTCGCAGCGACGATGCGCCCGGTGTCGGCGTCCACCCCGACGTGCAGCTTGCGCCAAGACCGTCGGGTGCGCGTGCCATGCGTCTCGAGCAGCCATTCGCCCGATCCGCATAGCTTCAGTCCCGTGCTGTCCACCAGGAGGTGCACGGGAGCAGAGGCGGGCCGCTGTGATGCCAACTCCAGCGTCTCGGCCCTGCGGCTCAGCGTCGAGTGATCCGGCACCGCGAGATCCAGACCGAGCAGAGCAAGGATGGAGCCGATCAGTCCCTCGGTCTGGCGCAGCGCCAGGCGGAACACGGCACGCAGTGTCAGCGCCGTGGCGATCGCCAGGGCCGAATAGCGCGGCTGGCCGCCTCGTGTGGTCCGGGGCTCAGCTTTCCAGGCTGCGATCGCCTCATCCGTGAACCAGACCGTGAGACTGCCGCGTTGGCGCAGGGCCGCATCGTAGGCTGCCGAGTTCGTCGCCCTGTGCCGCTGTCTCGGGATGTGGTGGCGACAGGCAGCGTTGGCTTTGAACGGCAAGGTCAGGACCTCTGAGAACATGGACGGGCAGCTTGGTGCAGCCATTCTACATCAGTAGTGCGCTGATCGCGGATCCATGCAACACGGCCGCAGGCCAGTGCTGTCAGCACGAGGTGAACAGGACCGGCATGCACAGCCACCCGCGGTTGGCGACCGGCGAAGCTCCGGCCACGCCGGGAGAGCGTCGTATGGTCGAGCACAGCCAGATCGAGCCGAAGCAGGCGCAACACGCTGCGGCTGAACGCCTCGGCCTGACGCAGGGCCAGGTGGAAGACGAGCCACAGGGTCAGCACCAGCTCGATCGCCAGATCGGAGTAGCGGGGCTGCCCCCCCGGCGTGCTCCGGTGCGGCCTCTGCCAGCTGGCAAAGGCCGCCTCGTCAAGCCAGAGCGTCAGGTCTGCGCGATGCCGCAGCCCAGCCTCGTAGGCTGGCCAGTTCGTCACCCGATAGCGCCGCTTCGGGATGCGGTGACGGCGGGCGGCGTTGTGCTTGAACGGCATGCCTACGGCGTAGCCGGGCTGCCCGCCTCAAGCTACCCGGTCGCCGCCGTGCACTAACACCCCGCCTTCCCCCATGCTTACGCTCAACCAGGCCAATAGCTCCGCGGAGAGACACGACGCCTCCTAGGTATGGTCCTCATTCTCAATCCCCAAGGCCGGCGCGAGGACCTCGGCTACC
>CAXSFF010000960.1:0-2247 GCA_964236035.1 uncultured Acetobacteraceae bacterium | reverse complement strand
ACGCCGCGAACAGGAGCGCGGCCAGGAACACCAGGCCGCCGGCTGGGCTGCCGGTTGCATCCTTTATCAGCCCGATCACGTAGGGACCTACGAAACCGCCGAGGTTGCCGATGGAGTTGATGACCGCCACGGAGACGGCTGCCGTGGCCCGGGTCAGGAACAGCGTCGGCACGGCCCAGAACGGGGCTTTGAAAGCATATAGCCCCGTGAGCGCAGCGGCGATGCAGGCCATCGCCAAGAAGGGGGTGCCCGCCAGCCCGGCCCCAAGCAGGGCCACGCCCGACAGCAGCAGCGGCCAGGCGGAGTGCATCTTGCGCTCGCCTGTCCGGTCCGACCGGCGGGACCACAGCACCATGCCTGCGGTCGCGATGGCGTAGGGCAGCATCGCGATCAGTCCGACCTGCGTGTTGGACAGGTGCCCGGCAAATCCCTTGATGATCTGCGGCATCCAGTATCCGACGCCCAGGCTGCCGCACTGGTAGACGAAGTAGATCGCCGACAGGTAGAGCACCTTCGGGTTGCAGATGGCCTGCCAGGTGCCGAGGTGCTGCACCGATGCGCCCTGCGCCGCCCGCTCGCGCTCCAGCTCCCCGGCCAGCCATGCCTTTTCGTCGGGCGCCAGCCAGCGCGCCTGCTCGGGCCGGTCGGTGAGCAGGAGGAAGCAGGCCAGGCCGCCCAGCAAGGCCGGCAAGCCCTCCAGCAGCAGCATCCAGCGCCAGCCGGTCAGCCCGGCGGCGCCGTTGAACGTGTCCATGACCCAGGTGCTGAGCGGCGCGCCGATCAGGTAGGACACCGGGATCGCCGCCGTGAACATGGCGATGGTCGTCGCCTGCTCCTTCTTCCGGAACCAGTAGGTCAGGTAGATGATGATGCCGGGGAAGAACCCGGCCTCCGCCACGCCCAGCAGGAAACGCAGCAGGTAGAGCTGCGCGCTGCTCTGCACGAAGGCCGTCAGCACGGCGACGGCGCCCCAGGTCAGCAGGATGCGCGCGATCCAGACGCGCGGGCCGAAGCGGTTCATCAGGACGTTGCTGGGCACCTCGAACAGGAAGTAGCCGACGAAGAAGATGCCGGACGCGAAGCCGAACGCCTCGCTGGTCAGCGCCAGCTCCTGGTTCATCTGCAGCGCCGCGTAGCCGATGTTGGCGCGGTCCAGGTAGGAGATGATGTAGAGCACGAAGCAGAAGGGGATGATGCGCCAGGTCACCTTGCGGACCGTCCTGGACTCAACCGGCTGCTGGCCGCCGCGCGCATCCTGCACTGTCCGGGCCTCCCCTGTGCGCCTGCGGCGCTGTTGGACGAGGCGCAAGACCGCATTCCCCGTCAGGCGTCCATTCAGGCTGCCTGATGCGGCATAGTCCTTTGTCGCTACGAAGTGCAATCTAAATCACACCAGCGCAGCGGTCTTGACCCTCCTTGCGCCGTCAATGTGCTGCCGCAGGAACGCCGCCGCGGCCGGCATGTCGCCAGCGTCCAGCAGGTCCAGGATCTGCAGGTGTTCGCGGCACTGCCGGCCCAGCCGGCTCCGGTCCACCGTGACGCGGTACTCGACCAGCCGGCGCACGCGGTTCACCCGTCGCAGGCCGTCCAGGAAGAACGGGTTGCCCGACCAGCCAACGAGCATCTCGTGGAAGCCGGCGTTGATCTGGAAAAGCTGCGCCCGCGTCAGACGCAGGGCCGCGCCGCCGAGCAGCGCCGCTTGCTGCTCCCGGGCGGCCCGAGCCTTCGCCGGGTCCACGCGGAACGACGGCTCCAGCACCGCCGCGGACTCGATGGCGGCCCGGAAGCGGTAGCCCTGGTCGTAAGACTCGCGCGAGGTCAGGACGGGCAGGAACGCCCAGCCGTGGCCCGGCAGCCGCTCCGCCCAGCCCTCCCCGGCGATGCGGTTCAGGATTTTCAGCACTTGGCCGCGCGACAGGCCATAGCGGCGCATCAGCTCGTTCTCGCTCACCCGCTCCGGCAGCGCGCCCGACAGGCGGTCGGCGGCCACGGCCATGTAAGGCTCGTCCTCCTCGTCAGGCGCCAGGCCCAGCGCCGCGCCTGCCAGGTCGTCCCCGCCCTTGACAAGGAAGAACCCGCGGTTCGGCTCCGAGCGGACGATCCCCAGTTCGGCAAGGGTCCGCAGCGCGGCGCGGACGGGCGCGCGCGAGACCCGGAACTGGTCCGCCAACGCCTGCTCCGGCATGTGCTGTCCGCTCGCCAGCGCGTTCACGCGGACGTAGTCGAGGATGAGCGCGGGCATCTGGG
>CAXSFF010000959.1:0-2251 GCA_964236035.1 uncultured Acetobacteraceae bacterium | reverse complement strand
TGGCCACCCCTCCTCCCGGCCTCCTCCCGCAAGGGGAGGAGGAGAAGTGCAGCGGCCAACGTCCGATTCAGTCCTCGACGTTACCGGCATGACGGGGGAGGCTCATCGCAAAATCCTCCTCGCGGAACTCTGCGCCGCGCTCCGTCCGCGCCGCCTCCGCCTGCCGCAGTTCCACCCGGCGGATCTTGCCGGAGATCGTCTTCGGCAGCTCCGCGAACTCGATCCGGCGCAGCCGTTTGTAAGGCGCCAGCCGCGCGCGGCTGTGGCTGAAGATCGAGGCCGCCGTGGCCGCGTCCGGCTCGTGCCCGGCGGCTAGGGTGATGTAGGCTTTGGGCACCGCCAGCCGCAGCGCATCGGGCGCGGGCACCACGGCGGCCTCGGCGACCGCCGGATGCTCGATCAGCACGCTTTCCAGCTCGAACGGGCTGATGCGGTAGTCGCTGGCCTTGAACACGTCGTCCGCACGGCCGACGAAGGTGATGTAGCCATCAACGTCGCGCGCGGCGATGTCGCCGGTGCGGTAGACCTCGCCGCCCAATGGCGCGAGCGAGCCGTCGTCTTGCAGGTAGCCGCTCATCACAGCCAGCGGGCGCGGGCGCATCTCGATGCAGACGGCGCCCTCGCTGGCGTCGCGGTCCGCCAGGTCGAGCAGGCGGATGCGGTAGCCGGGCAGGGCGCGCCCCATCGAGCCCGGGCGCACCGCCTGGCCCGGCGGGTTGCCGATCTGCGCCGTGGTTTCGGTCTGGCCGTAGCCGTCGCGGATCAGCAGGCCCCAGGCCGCCTGCACCTGCTCGATCACCTCGGGGTTGAGCGGCTCGCCGGCGCCGCACACCTCGCGCAGGCCCGTCTGCCAGCGCGCCAGGTCCTCTTGGATGAACATGCGCCACACGGTCGGCGGCGCGCACAGGGTGGTGACGCCGCCGGCCACGATGGCGTCGAGCAGGCCGGGCGCGTTGAAGCGCGGCTGGTTGTGGATGAACACGCAGGCGCCGGCGTTCCACGGCGCGAACATGCAGCTCCAGGCGTGCTTCGCCCAACCCGGCGACGAGATGTTGAGGTGCACGTCGCCGGGTCGCAGGCCAAGCCAGTACATGGTCGACAGATGGCCGACGGGGTAGGAGGCGTGGCTGTGCAGCACCAGCTTCGGCTTCGCCGTGGTGCCTGAAGTGAAGTACAGCAGCATCGGATCGCCGGCCTGCGTCTCGCCGTCGGGAGCGAACTCCGCTGATCCTTGCAACAAGGTTGCATAGTCGATGCAGCTCTCCGCCACGCCGCCAACGGTGATGCGCGGCACGCCCAGGCCGGCGACCTTGGCCGCATCGGCGGCGGCCGTTATCACGAAACGCACCTTTGCCCGCGCCACCCGCTCCAGCAGGTCGGCGGCGGTCAGCAGCGTGGTCGCCGGCACGATCACCGCGCCGAGCTTGATCGCCGCCAGCATCGTTTCCCACAGCGCCGCGACGTTGCCGAGCATCAGCAGCACGCGGTCGCCTCGCCGCACGCCAAGGCCGCGCAACCCGTTCGCCACCCGGTTGGAGTTCCGCGACAGCTCGGCGAAGGTCAGCGTGGTGGCGTCCGCGCCGGTGATGCGCAGCGCCGGATGATGCGCCAGCTCGCCGTGCGCCAGCTCCGCGTCGAACCAGTCGAGCGCCCAGTTGAAACGATCCAGTTCAGGCCACGTGAAATCGCGGTAGGCGGTGTCGTAGTCGCCGCGATGGGCCAGCAGGAAGTCGCGAGCCTGCTTGAACATCACGCACCGCTCCGGGCCTGCTCCGCCAGCCAGCGGAACACGTACGAGAAATCCTTGCCGCCGTCCTGCGCCGCCACCGCCTGGTAGATCGCGCGGGCATGCTCGCCGAGCGGGGTGGCGGCCCCCGCCAGCGCCGCCGCCTCCTGCGCCAGCGACAGGTCCTTCAGCATCAGCGCCGCCGCGAACCCGGCCGCGTAGTCGCGGTTGGCGGGCGAGGCAGGCACGGGGCCGGGCACCGGGCAATACGAGGTCAGCGACCAGCACTGCCCCGAACTGGTCGAGCTGACGGCGAACAGCTTGGCGAAGTCCAACCCCAGCTTCTGCGCCAGCACGAACGCCTCCGACACGCCGATCATGCTGATGCCGAGGATCATGTTGTTGCAGATCTTCGCGGCCTGGCCAGCGCCGGCGTCGCCCGCGTGCACGATGGCCTTGCCCATCGCCCGCAGCACGGGCTCGCCGCGCGCGAACGCCGCCTCGCTGCCGCCGACCATGAAGGTC
>CAXSFF010000958.1:0-2252 GCA_964236035.1 uncultured Acetobacteraceae bacterium | reverse complement strand
GAACCCGACCCCGCTGCCCTTGGCAAGGTAAGCAACGTGGCCCTTACGAAATGCGGGGCCGCTCATCCGGGCGAAGCGTGTCCCGGCCTCGCCCTCTCCGGCAACGATCTCAGTGACCGGGTCAACCACCTCAAACCCGAGCACGGACGCGTACCATGCAACGGTCGCGTCCAGATCTGGCACATTGATACCGATGTGGTTGATGGCAGAAGCATACTTCATTTCGCTCAAAGATCACCTCGTCCAATCAAGGATGCAGTCGTCAACCGCAACGTTATCCTTGGTGCAGGATCTTCGAGCTGCAATAGCAGGGCCGCGCAACTGAGCCGACGACGGCGATCCTGGACAGCCAGAGCGTCACCTCCGGACCGCAGAAGGGGCCGCGCGGGATCGATAGCAACAAGAAGGTGTGCGGCATCAAGCGTCATGTGCTGATCTGCTCGCCCGGCTTCGTGCTGGCCACCCTGGTCACGGCCGCCAACGCCCACGACACGCAGCCGGTGGGCGCGTTGCTGGACCGTGCCACCCAGGACGGCTGGTCCGTCAAGCGCGCCAAGGTCGATGGCATCCATGTCGGCCCGCGCATGGCGCAGGCGGCAGCGGAGCACGACCTGGACGTCCAGGTCACGACGCGCGAGGCGGGGGTGACGGGCTTGCCGCCGCTGCCGCTGCGCTGGCGCATCGAGGCGACATCCGGCACGCTGAGCAACCGATGGCACCGCCTCACCCGCAACCTGGAACAGAGCCCGGTCGCCGCCAAGGACGCGGTCAGCATCGCCAACTGCCATCGCCTGCTGCGCGCCTACCACCGGCCCGAATACCGCATCGCATAATCAAACAGGCTCTCAACCATTCTGCGCGGGACGACACAATCTCGCGTCCGTCTCAATGATCGTGCGCCGGTTCTCCAATACCGTGCGTCTGGCCCGCTCATTCGTCTCAACCAATGTGCGTCAGAAAAGCCCCATGATTGCGCGTCGAAGCGTTCATCGTTGCGCGTCGCTACAGGTAGGTGAAGCTCTTGCGCGTGACCATGCCATCGGTCTGCACCGTGCGATCCAGCACCGGAATGTGCGGCGCCGTGCCGCGCGCCAACAGCCAGCTCAGGAATGGCTCGGTGCCGTAGCTCTTGTCCGCGCCCAGACAGTCAGGCCTGGAACCCGAACGTCTCCCCCGCCCGCTTCAGCATCACCTTGGCCGCGACGATCTCCTGGCTCGGCCGTGCAGGTGTGGCGTCGACGTCCACGATGACGCCGTGGGCGGTGTCGACCAGCAGGTTGGTCTCGTAGGCGAACACGCCGGTGCCGTGCTTGTTGCTCCAGGCCGCGGCGGGATCGGACGGCGAGAGATGCTCCGGGGCGTCGTGCTGCGGCTCGTCAGGCTGGGGCGGCGCGGTCGCGGCAAGCACCTCGAGATACTCGCGCACCGGGTGCGTCTGGGCTTCGCGATCTTCCCACGTCTAGGGCGTGCTGCGTCCAGGCAGACGCTTGTGGCGGCTGGCGCAGGCCTCGACCTGGCTGCCATCGGCGGCCGCCTCGTCTCCCGGCACCAGACCGGCCTGGGCACAAAGGCGCACGACCTTCTCGAACACGGCACGGAACACGCCGGCATCGCGGACGCGGCTGTGGCGGTTCTTGGCTCGAAGGTGCTGTGATCCGGCACCGCTCCATCCAGGCCGAGGTGGTAGAACCAGCAACAGCCCAGGTTTCCCGTATCCATCCGGTGAGGACCACGGCTCAGCTGGTTGACTTGCGCTTGGCAGACGGTTTGCGCGTCCATGCCTTGGCAAGTGCGGCGACAGACGCTGCGAGGGTCCCGATGTCGACGATCCTGGGGTCGAAGTCCTCCCCAACCCACTCCTTCATCTGGGCGTGGCTCTCATGCTCCGGGTTCGCCATGACGTCCAGAAACTCGTCGTAGCCCCATGAGCCGCCCACGTCTTCGGGCGGGCAGCGCCCGCTGGCATCAAGCAGCACCGGGTAGGCGACGTCCGGTACCGCCTCGGTGAGGCGCTCTACCTTGATCGTGTGCTCCCAGCCATCACCGAAGTCGTAGAGGTACTTGAGCGTCTTCGTGCCGACGTCCTCGAGCACGTCGACCAGGCGAGCCTTGCGTGCGTCGAGCGGGCCATCACCGAAATCCGGGTCCGGCATGCCCCAGCCGACGCCGCCGGCCTTGATCTCGTAGAGGTGGCTGTTGCAAGCAAGGCTGGGCTCTGCCCAGACCCGCCAGGGGCGAGCCGCCCCTGGACC
>CAXSFF010000957.1:0-2253 GCA_964236035.1 uncultured Acetobacteraceae bacterium | reverse complement strand
AGGCTCGATGCCTGCGACGAAGTCGGCATTGCTGGTTGGGCCGTGCGTTCGGGATCATGGTGCATGAGCCCATTGAGGAGAGAGTCTGCGGATACGGACCATGTGACCTTGCTTGCAGCGGGGGCAGGTTGGGGGGCCATCGGGCTGCGTCTCATGGCCGGCCTGGTTGACGGGATCTTCAACCGTCCCCGCCTGGTCGCGTGACGCGGTGGTGTGGTCGAGGTGGAGCAGAAGACGGACTTTGGCGGCGTGCTCGCGCCTGGAGGGATGCCACAAGCCGAAGTAGCGGACCTTGTGCAGACCCTTGGGCAGGACGTGCTGGAGGAACCGGCGCATGAATTCGTGACCGGTCATGCGGACGGTCCGCCAGCGGTTGGATTTGCGATCCTTGTGGCGGATGGTCACGGTCTCGTCGTCGCAGTCGACGATGCGGCTGTTGGTGATGGCGATGCGAAAGACGTAGCGGGCGAGATAGTCGAGCACGGCCTGCTCGCCCTTGCCCCATGCCGTGCAATGGACGACCCAGGGCTTGGACCAGACGGAGTCTGGGAGGACCAGGTCCGGACGCCGCGCCGCGAATGCGGCCCTGAGCTTGCCGCGCACGAGCTTGGCAAGCGCCTTGACCGGAACCAGGAAGCTGTCGCGTGCCGGATGCCACGAATGGCCGTCATCCGACACCCCGCCCCCGGTGACCAGGCAGTGAACATGGGGATGAAAGGCGAGTTGTTGCGTCCAGGTGTGCAGGACGGCGAGAACGCCGACGGTGCCGCCGACGCGGCGGGGATCGCGCGCAAGTTCGATGATCGCCTCGGCGGCGGCCTTCATCAGAATGCTGTAGCCATCACGTTGGTTGGCGCGCATCACCTCACGGAGTTCGTCGGGCACCGTGACGGTGACGTGGAAATAGGGGCATGGCAGCATCTCCGCCTGCCGGGCCGCGAGCCAGCGTTCGGTCTGGTCGGCATGGCATTTGGGGCAACTCCGGTTCTTGCAGGAATGATAGGCGAAGACCTCGGCGCTGCACTGGTCGCAACGCCAGAGGTGTCCGCCAAGGGCCTCGGTTCGGCAGGCCAGGATATCGCCGATGGCACGCTGGTGGGACGGCGGCATCGACGCGCCATGCGCCGCGAGGTAGGCGGGGGCGAAGCGGCGGAGGACAGCCGCGACCTCGATCACGGCCAAGCCGCCGCGTCAGAGGCCGCTCATCAATCGGTCGAGAACGCCACGCAGCGAGGCGCGCGTGGGCTCGGTCAGGTGGGTGTAGATGGCGGTGGTGGCGATGTTGGCGTGGCCGAGCAGGATCTGCACGACGCGGGTGTCGACGCCATTCTCGAGCAGGCGGGTCGCGTAGCTATGGCGCAGGACGTGCGGCGTCACGCGGCATGTGATGCCGGCTGAACGGGCGGCGCTGCGAAACGTGGCGCCCAGGACCGGCAGGCTGGCGGGCCTCTCGCCGTCACGCGTGGGAAACAACCAGCGAGGGTTGCGATGGGTCCGCCAGAGACCGCGCATATCGTCCAGAAGCGGCCGCGGCAGAGGGACAATCCGCTCTTTGTTGCCTTTGCCGATGACGCGCAGCACGCCATTCGCGCCGTCGATCGTGCCCACCTCCAAGGTGGCGGCCTCGCTGATGCGCAGCCCGCAACCATACATGAGGGAGAGGCAGGTCTTGTGGACCGGGTTCCTGACACAGGCCAGGAGCGCGCGGACCTGGGCATCCGACAAGACAGAAGGCAGGCGGCGCTGCCTTGGCGGCCGGATCCTTTTTTTTCCCGAACAACGACCAGTCCAGATCAAGGGTGCGGCGATAGAGGAACTGGATGCCGCCGTGGTTGGTCTTGAAGGTCCCGAGGGCCAGGCCCCGCTCGCGCAACCCGAGCAGGTAGGTGCGCACCTCTTCCTCGCTCAGGTGCTCCGGCGAGCGCCGGTAGTGGGCGGCCAAGCGTCGCACACCGTCGAGGTAGATGCGTTGGGTTCCAGGCGTCAACCCGGCCGTCCTCATGTCTTCAGTCATCCGCTGGCGTAATGCTGTCATCGAGGTCTCCTGTGCTTCGAGGTCAGGCCTGCGGCACAACCCAGGCCCGCCTCAATGCTAACCCCGCGCGTCACCCCGCACGACGCTTTCTCCTACGGCGAAGCCGTTCAGTCCAACTATCGTTTAGGAATGGCAATAGGTTTCAGTGCTCGTCCGGTACCATTTGTTTCATGGCGACGCGGCAACCCTGCTGAAACGATACCGACCGTGCCGCCGCC
>CAXSFF010000956.1:0-2253 GCA_964236035.1 uncultured Acetobacteraceae bacterium | reverse complement strand
CCATTACTTAAGTAAGGCCGGTCCAGGGGCGGCTCGCCCCTGGCGGGTCTGGGCGGAGCCCAGCCTTGCTTGCCTTGCAGGTCAAGACCCGGGTCCGCCGGCATCAGGACCCGTGCACCCAGCGGGCGAACGTCTCCGCGAAGTCCCGCCACGACGGAATCTGCAGCCGCGCGGCCTCCGCCCACATCCGCTCCGCGGTCGCGTCGTCCTCCAGGCTGCGGACCGCCTCGGCGATGCACCGCGCCGAGACCTCCCCAAGCCGCAACTGCCCGTATGCCGGCAGCATCTCGATGCTCGGCACGTTCGCGCTCACGATGACGGGCATGCCGTGACAGAGACTCTCGAACGGCGGCAGGCCGAACCCCTCGCCCTCGCTCGCGAAGATCATCGCCCTGGCGCCGGCCAGCACGCCGCGGATGGCCGTGTCGCTGGCATCGTTGAGGTGGCGGAACAGCGGCTGGTCCCGGAGCGTCGCCATCAGCTTGACTTCCTGCTGCGCGTGCGGAAGCAGGCGGCCGATGACGGTCAGCGGCGTCTGGCTCCCCGTCGCCCAGAGCGTGATGAATGCCTCCAGGATCGCCGCGACGCGCTTTCGTGGCTCGATCGAGCCGAGCACGACGTAGCCGGCGCGGCCCGGGAAGAAACGCTGCGTGCCCAGGCCGAGCCCGTCCCCCCCAAGGACGATCACGGGACCATCGCGGCGCTCGTCTCGCATCACGCGGCGCCTGTAGTCCCGGCGGGTGTGTTCGCTGATGAAGGCGACGTGACGGATGGACCGGAGCGCCCGCAGATAGGGCATCGCCGTGCGGCTGGAGCCCTGGTCGAACCACCGGGGTTCCAGATAGGGCAGGAAATCGTAGACCAGCCAGAACACCTCGATCTGCGACTGCGCGACCCTCTCGTAGAACCGCGCCCGGTGCGCATCGAAGAACAGCTCGGCGTTGACCAGGCGCCGGACGCCGGACGGGATGCGGACCGGGGCCTGGCCGGCCACCAGTCCATGCAGCGCCGAGTGCTCCTCCATTATGTCGAGGCGCACGCCCTGCGACGACGCCGTCAGGATGCCTGACGCGGCCTCAGGCAGGACCCGGAGGTCCTCCAGGGCATGGTCGTAGGCGCACAGGACCAGCCGGCCCGGTCCCGGCCAGTGCCGGATCAGCTCGCGCTCGACGCGCTGGATGCCGGTACGCAGCGGAAGACCGAACAGCTCGGTGATGTCGAGGTAGGTGTCCTGATCCTGCACCGGATCAACCAGCCACGGCGTGGGACAGGTCCAGGACCCGGCAGAGCTGATCGGCATAGTTGCTGAAGTTGTGCGCGGCCTCGAAGTCCCGGCGGTCCGCGCTGTCGCGTCCGGCAGCGCCGTCCCCGGCAATCATGTCAGCGATCGCCTCCGCGACCAGAGCAGGCGCCAGCATGTCCGGTACCCGACGCACGAAGCCGGGAGCGTCGGCGGCATCGGCCATGTCCCTGTTGGCAACCGTTGGCAGGCCGGACGAGATGCAGTCCAGCAGGGCGCCGGACATCGCGCCCATGCCGTACAGCCGGAGCTGGATTCCGTAGTCCGCCGCGAGCAGGTAGTCCCTGTAGAGCTCCTCGCTGATGTAGTCTTGCAGGAAGCGAACCTGATCCTCCAGCCCCAGATCCTTCCGAAGATGAAGCAGCGGCGCGAGATCGCCCATCAGGCTTGCGCCGACGAAAACAAGTCGCGCCGCAATCCCCCAGCCGCGCAGCAGGTCGAGCGCCCAGATGCACTCGCCCGGCGCCTTCGTCTCGGCCACGAAGCCGAACGTCGCGATCAGGACCTCCCCGTCGCCGATCCCGAGGCGCGCCCTCGCCTCCTTGCGGCGCGAGGCAGTCAGCTCCTCGGCGGACCAGGAGCGATAGATCGAGAACGGCAGGCAGGTCGGCTCCCTGCCGAAACGCTCCGCGACGACCCGCGCGACCGGCGGGGAATGCAGGATGAACGGCTCCGCCTGCACGGCCAGCTCGCCCAGGAACGTCGCCTTCAGCGTCGACTCGTCGGCGAGCCAGCCGTCGACCTCGCTCCTCCCGACCGGCCGTCCCAGCTCCGCCGAGGCGGTGGCCAGCGCGTGGTCCCATCCCAGCATCGCAGCGTAGAACCCCGCCAGCCGCACGTCGTGGCAGATGCACGCCCCGCCGTAGCGCATCAGCAGCCGGAAGATGCGCGCGTGGTAGTGCGAGTTGCCCATCACGCCGACCACCCGGTCGAACCCGCCGGACAGCATCGGC
>CAXSFF010000955.1:0-2256 GCA_964236035.1 uncultured Acetobacteraceae bacterium | reverse complement strand
GACAGCAGGCGGACAGACCCAGCCGGATGTCAAATCGAGATACTATCCACCCGGCGCAGGCATTAACGGCGTCGACGCGAAGGCCTTGGCCGCCAACGCAGCGCGAACATGCGCTTCCAGCTCAGCCGCGCGATGGCTGGCGGTGTGGCCGGCCAGCACCCTGCGCCGGGCTTGGTCGGCGATCTGCCGCCGGGCCGCCTCCGGCTGGTGCAGCAGAATGGCCAGCACGTCGTCCGCGGTATCGGCCAGCATGATCTCGGCGCCGGGTTCGAACAGGGTTTCGAGACCGGCCCAACGGTCGGAGATGATCGGGGCGCCGGCCGCTGCCGCCTCGAACAGGCGCACGCTGGGGCTGTAGCCGAAGCGGATCATGTCGGCCCGGGTCACGTTCAGCGTGTAGCGGCTGGACGCGTAGAACTTCGGGTGGTCCGCCGGCGGGACATGCTCCAGCCGCTGCACGTTGGCCGGCCAGGCAATGGTGTCCGAGTATTGCGGCCCGGCGACCGCGAACCGCAGGTCGGGCGACCGCCGCGCCGGCTCCAGCAGCAGCCGGTCGAGCGTCGGTTGCCGGTCGGGGCTGTAGGTGCCGAGATAGCTGAGGTCCCAGCGATCCTCCGCCGGGACGGGGCGGTACATCGTCTCGTCGGCCGAACAGTACAGCGCCCGGGCGGACCGCGCGCGATAGCGGCGCATCAGGTGATCGAGGATCGGGCCGCCGGTGAACGAGAGGTACAGGTCGTAGCCGGGGATGATCTCGGCAGAGAGGTATTCCTCGTCGCCGCGTTCCAGCTTCGCCAGGGTGACGGGGGTGTCGATGTCGTAGAACGCCGTCACCCCGCGCGCCAGGCGCTGCACCAGGCGGCCGACCGCGACGCCGTCGGGCACGTAGGAGCCGACGATGACCAGGTCGGCGGCGGCGATGCGGTCAGCCCAGCGGTGCAGCGCGGCGAGGTCGGGGTACAGCGCCAACTGGCAGAACGCCGGGTCGGGCAGGTCGCGGTGCGCCGCGTACCATGGCGCGTCCCGCTCCAGGAACAGCACGTCGTGGCCGCGCGCTGCGAACGCCCGCAGCAAGGCGCGGAACGTCGTCGCATGCCCGTTGCCCCACGCCGACGACAGGCTGAGCCCCAGCACGACGACATCCAGCTTGGTCACGCCGCTGCCCGGCGTGCGGCCTGTCCTCGCAGCAAACGGTCCACCTCGGCGCCGCGCAGGGCATAGGTGTGGCCGGCCAGGATGCGCGCGCGGGCCGCCTGGCCGATGGCATGGCTGCGCTCCGGGGTAAGGGCGGCGACATGGTCGGCGACGTCCTGGCCGTCGCGCGCCACCAGGATCTCGCTGCCGTCGGCGAGGAACATGTCGAGGCCCAGCCAGGCGTCGGTGATAATGCACGACCCGGCACCCGCCGCTTCGAACACGCGGGTGGCAGGGGAGAACCCCGTGCTCGCCATGCTGTCGCGGGCGACGTTCAGCACGGCGAGGGGGGTGCTGTTGAAGGCGTTGTGCTCGCGCGTGTAGACGTGGCCGAGATGGCGCACCTGCGGCGGCATCGGCTTGCTCTCCCAGCCGGAGCCGCCGATCAGGAACGAGCGTTGCGGCAGCAGGGCGGCCGGCCGCAGGAAGAACTCCTCGACCCGCGCCTCGCGGTCCGGCAGGCGGTTGCCGAGGAACGACAGGTCGGCCGCAAAGCGCGGCTCGGGCAGCGCCGGGTGGTGGGTGTCCGGGTCGAGCGCATTGTAGATCGGCACGCAACGCCGGGCGCCGAGCTGCTGGTAGGCGGCGACCACGGGCGGGCCGCCGCCATAGGTCAGCACGAAGTCGAGGTCCGGGAGATGCCGGCGCATCGGGTGGTCGGAGGCGGCGGTGATCTCCGCCAGGGTGGCCGGCGCGTCGACGTCCCAGAACACGCGCAGGGCGTCCGGACGGGACTGCGCCATGATGCCGTCCAGCAGCTCCGTGTCGAACACGCCAACGCCGCTGGCCTTGACGACGACATCGGCGGCGGCGGCCTCCGCCAGCACGGATCGCACGCCGTCATCGGTTGCCGGATACACCACGACCTTTGCCCAATCCGGCGGCTCGATGTCGCGGTGGGCCTGACGGTCGAACGCATCCGGTTCGTAGAAGGTGATGGCGTGGCCGCGCCCGGCCAGGTCGCGCAACAGGCCACGGTAATAGGTCGCGGCGCCGTTCCAATACGACGACAGCAGGCTCGATCCGTAGAAGGCGAGCTTCACGCGGCGGTCCGCGTCGTGC
>CAXSFF010000954.1:0-2256 GCA_964236035.1 uncultured Acetobacteraceae bacterium | reverse complement strand
CGCCATGTGGCCGCTGTCCTCGAACACGGCCAAGTCGGCGTGCGGGATCGCAGCGACGATGGCCTCGTGCTGCGACAATGGGCTCCAGGCATCTTGCCGGCCACAGGCGACCAGCACAGGGCATCGAACCGACGGCAGCACCGCGGCGGCGTTGGGACGGTTCAGCAGCGCCTTCACCTGGCGACGGAAGATCTCTGGCGTGGCGCGACAGACCATTGCCGTCAGCGCCGGCATCAGCGCGGCCGAGCGTGCGCCATCGGGGTGCAACATCGGCGGCAGCCACCGATTTGCCAATGCCTGCATGCCCTCGCGTTCGGCCAAGTCAACCAGCTCCTGCCGCTTCTCCGGCTCGCCGGGACTCACGGCATGGGTGCCCGTGTCCAGCAACGCCAGCCGGTCGATCCGCTCCGGCGCCAGGCGCACCATCTCCAGCGCCACGCGGGCGCCCATAGAATGCCCGGCCACGGCGATGCGCGACGGCGCCTCGGCTAGCACGGACGCCGCCATCGCCGTGATCGAGTCGAAACCGTAGAAGCTGGGCACCCGGACGTCGGCGATGCCGCTCAGGCCGGCGACTTGGTGCTCCCACGTCACCCGGTCGCACAGCAGGCCCGGCAACAGGTACAGCACGGGACGATCAGGCATCGGCTGCTCCGAACAGCGCGTCGAGTTCGCGGTACGACGGCGGGTTGGTGTCGATCGGGCGGCCGGCGCGCAGCACCAGGCGGTCCGTCTGCGGCCGTGCGAACAGCTCGCTGTAGCCGCGCGCCGGCGACACCACCAGGTCCGCCACGCCGCCGACCTTCAGAGTCGCCACGTCCAGCCCCATGACGGCGGCCGGGTTGGTAGTGACGATGCGGGGCCAGTCGCCGACCGGCAGGTCCAGGTGGCCGATGCGCACCGCCTCGCGCAGCACCTCCATCACGTCGAGGTCGCCGAAGGCATAGAACGGATCGCGCGTGTTGTCGCTGGCGACGGACACGCGCACCCCGGCGGCGCGCAGCTCATGCAGTAGCGTGATGCCCCGCGCCCGCGGCGTGCCATCGACGCGGCCTTGCAGGTACAGGTTCACCATCGGCAGGCTGACCACCGACACCCCGGCGGCGGCGACCAGCGCCACCGTCTCGCGCGCCTGCACCGGGTCCTGCGCCGCGAGGCTGCAGCAATGGCCGCAATTGACCCGGCCTTGATAGTTGCGGCGGATGGTTTGCTCGGCGATCAGGCGCAGGGTGTGCGCCGCCGGGTCGAGGGTCTCGTCGACGTGCAGGTCGATGTCGATGTCGCGGTCGGCGGCGATGGCGAACACCCGCTCGATCAGCGCCGGCGCGTCCGGCTCCAGCGCGCCAGAGCCGCCGAGCAGCCCGCCCGCGGCCGCGACGGTGTCGCCCAGCGCGTCGGCGAACGGCGTGGCGAACGCGGCCAGCGGCACCAGCGCCACGCCTTGCAACGCGATCTGGCCGGCCCAGCGCTCGCGCATCGCCTCGAACACCGGCCAGGAGATGTCCTTCTGCTCGCCCAGGCTGTCGATGTGAGTGCGGATGGCCACCGTGCCGTGCGCCAGGGCGCAGCGCAGCGAGAACTCGAACCGCGCCGCCACGTCCTGCGCCGACCAGTTCGCCTCGCGGTCGGCCTTCACGTTGGCGGCGGCGGAGCGGTGGGTGCCGTCGGGGTTGCCGGCGCGCGGCCAGATGTGTCCTTTGTCGAGATGCGTGTGCAGGTCGACCAGCCCGGGCAGCGCGATGCTGCCGCCGGCATCGACCTCCGCGCCGCCCGGCGGCAGCGCCGGTCTGATCGCCGCGAACCGCCCGTCCGTGATGCGGATATCGACGGGGGCAAGCTCGGCGTCCGATCCGATCAGGCAGCCGGGCACGCGCAGGTTGCGCAGCAGCAAGTCATCCGTCGCGGGAACGTCCAGGAACGGCGAGACGGGCATGGCTCAGCTCCTGCGCGCGGTCTGGCCGAACAGGATGCTCTTGCTGGCCTCGTTGACGGGCGGCGGGGTGGTGACGGTGGCGCCCTTCTCAGAGGCGCCGGCCAGCGCCGGGCGGGCGCGGACCGCTTCGAACCAGCGCTTCAGCTCGGGGAAGTCGGCGAGGTCCTGACCCTGGCGCTCGTACGGCACGATCCATGGGTACGCCGCCATGTCGGCGATGCCGTACTCGTCGCCGGCGATGAACGCGCGCCCGGCCAGGTGGCGGTCCAGCACGCCGTACAGCCGGTTGGTCTCGTTGACGTAGCGCGCGGTGGCGTAGGGGA
>CAXSFF010000953.1:0-2257 GCA_964236035.1 uncultured Acetobacteraceae bacterium | reverse complement strand
GCTGACCGGGGCGATGTCGACATGCACCCTGCCGGACGCGTCCACTGTCACGCCGTTCGTCGGCCCCCCGCCCGGTCCCGACCCACCCGGCCCCGTCTGTCCGGTGCTCGCCGCCGCCCCGTCGCCTGGCGTGTTCGTGGCGGTGCCACCCGCTGCCGTGCTGCCGACCAGCGCGCCGCCGCTCGTGTCCGTGACCCCGGGACCAGCCCATGACGTCGAGGTCGACGCGCCTGTCTGGCCAGACCCCTGCGCCGAACTCGGGACGGTCGCCGCACCCGCCACTCCAGCCAGGGACGACCCGACCCCTGGCGCGTCCCCGCCAGCCGCATCGCCCGTCGGCGTCGTCAGCGGCGCCAGGTCCTCCTGGTACACAGGGATCACTGCCGCACTGCCAGCAGTGCCACCATTATCGTATCCGCCTTGCGGGGCGCCGGAGCCGCCCGCGACACTGGCGCGGCTGAGGTAATCGCTACCCTGCGAGGCCAGAAAACCAAGGCTCGCCACCAATCCGGTGCCGGCATCCCCATGGGCAAAGTCGTCCCCAGCCCCAGACAACGTCGAAGCGATCCCCGCGCCCACCGAGAGCGTGGTCACGGCGTTCGCCGCCGGCGTCCCGCCCACCAGCCCCGCCGGACCCAATACGGCCGGCGCGCCTAGTACCCCGCTCGTGACCAAACCTGCGGCGCCGGAGGCCACGACCGTGAACGCTCCTGTCACGATGCCCAGCGGGTCGCCGCTCTCGGCACCGTTGACGATGCCCGACACACCACCGACCACGCCCGCGGTCTCGAGCACGCCCTGCCCGAACGTGATGGCCGTGGAGGCCGAGACCCCCACGTCCGACAGAAGACCATTTGCGATCCCTCCCGCGACGCCAGAGGTGCCGGCGATGACTCCCGTCGCTACCGAGCCCACGCCGACCGCGGAGGCCAGGTTCAGCACGCCGCCCAGATAGTTGCCGTTGGCGAAGTCGTTGCCGGCCTGCGAGGCATCCCACGCCACCGCAAGCGGCGCCGCCACGACGTTCACCCCGGGCACGAACGCCAGCACGTTGAGCACGATGCCCACGGCCTGCTCGATGAGGCCCAGGATGCCGTCGCCGGTGTGCTCGTGCTTGTAGACGATCTTGCCCGAGGCATCCATCGTGACGTTGTAGAGTTCGCCATCCGGCAGCGTGACCTTCTTCGAGACGGTGTGCTTGCCGTCCGCCGGCTGCGCCTCGATCTCCTCGGCCAGCGCGAACGCCACGCCGTTCAGGAGTGCGGTGCCCGCCGTGACCCCGTCGCCGGCCTCAAGGATGAAGCTCGCCGCCACGCTGCCGTCGGGGCGCTCCAGGCTGACCTTGCGCACCTGGCCCTGCGCGTCGAACTCGGCCAGCTTGCGGGTGCCGTCGGCGTTGACCGTAGTGACGCTGGTCTCGGTGCCGGTCGCGTCGTAGGTCGCCTGGCTCGCCAGGGTCAGCGTGCCGTGCGCGTCGGGCTTGAGGATGCTGACCTGGCGCACGTGGCCGGCCGCATCGAGCGTCGCCTCGCTGCGGCTGCCGTCGGCGTTCATCAGGGACAGGCTGGTCTCGACGCCGGACGTGCTGTAGAGCGCCTGGGACGTCATCGTCGTCACGCCGCCCGCCGATGCGGCGAAGGTCTGCACGATCCCGCTTCCGTCCGCCCCGTGCGACACGATCGCCGTGGTCTGTCCCGCCGCGTTCACCACGCCCTGGTCGAAGCCGCCGTTGGCCTGCAGGGTGACGCGATTGTACACGTGACCGTTGACGTCGGAGTTGATCTGCGTCGTGCTGCCGTCGGCGTTGACGATGGTCTGCTGCGTCACGGCGCCAGCCGCGCTCTTGCTGACGGTGTAGAAGTTGAAGTTGTCCGAGGCACCGCCAATCACGACGTCGTATTCGCTGCCGTTGTCGTAGTGCGTGGACTTGCCGGTCCAGGTCTCGGCTGCGCCCGTCCAGGTGTCCTGCGTCCAGTAGGCAGCTTTTCCAGCCGGCTGGTAGTACGTCTCCGCGCTCGTGTACTGACCCTTCGCATTGTAGTCGTAGGTCTGGAACGACCAGGGTTGGCTGCCGTCGTTGAGGTAGGTGATGGTGTAGGTGCCGTCCCTGGCATCCTTGGTGCTCTTGGCGAGCTTGCCGGCGGTGTAGAGGTCCTGGGTATAGCTGCCGTCCGCGCCCTGGATGTCTTCCTCGGTGACCGTGCCCGCCTTGTCCTTCTGCACCGTATAGGACGTGTAGCTTTGCCCGCCCCGGGGC
>CAXSFF010000952.1:0-2258 GCA_964236035.1 uncultured Acetobacteraceae bacterium | reverse complement strand
GCAGGCGGAGCAGGGCGTGCGCCTGGGCGATGGCGGACACCCGGCTGGTCAGGGTCACGTAGGCCCGCGTGCCCGCGAGTTCGGCCAGGTGGTTGGCGACCAGGGCCGGGGCGGCCGGGGCGGCTGTCGCTTTCTTGGCGGCGCACCAGGCCTCCCAGGCGCGGAGATGGCTGCCGTAGGCGCGGCGGGTTGCGGGCGAGAGCGCCTGGCGCGCGTAGCCCATCGCTGTCTCGGACAGGGCCTGCGGCGAGGCGGCGTCCGGCAGGCCTGCTGCGGGCAGCACGGGCACAGTTTGAAGAGCGATGTCGTCCATGGCGGGCCTCCGCCGCGAGCCTGCGCGGGCGGCTCCGGGACAGTCAACTTGCGTTAGCGATCATTAACACAAATAGCTGTTCAAATTGTCGGAGCTGTGTAAGCTGATGGGATAATTGCTTTCACCATGCGATTTCGGGCAAATGCTAGCAACGTGTTGGCGTGCAGCAAGCGCGACGCACCAGGGGCAGGAGGGCTGCAGGTGGGCGAAAGCGACGACGATCCCTGGTTCCGTCAGCCTTGGGACGACCAGGGCGCAACCGAGGAAGCCGAGGATCTCGATACGGCGTTCCCGGCCTCGCCGGCCCGGATGTCGGACGCGGATGCATGCACCCTGCTTGCGCCGCTGGCTGGAGCAAGCGCGGCGCTCGCCAGGCTCGACGCTCGCCTTGAAGGCGCCGACCCGTCCGTGGCCGAAGGGCTGCGGGCGCGTCTTGCCCTGCGGGAGGCCGCCGGGTGGCTGGCCCACCAGCATGGCGCCTGGGTCCACCCGACCGATCTCGGATTGCGCGCCGCCTCGATGACAAGCTCCCTGACCGTGGCGGCCATGAGCGGCCGGCTTCGTGCCGTCCTGCCCACCACCATGGGAGACGGTCCGTCGCCAGCGGCCCTGGCCGAGGACCTTGCCATCAGCCAGGCGCTGCAGGTGGGTCAGCTTTGGCGCCGCCTTGCCGAGCACCGAGGCTGGACGCCACTGGGCGACGCCGCGTCCCTGCACCTGCTGCTGGCGCAGCTGGGCTGCACCGAGCCGTCCGAGGACGCGGTCGCTGATTGGCTGCGCCAGTTCGCCGGCCGTGCAGACGTCTCCGGCGCGGCGCCTCCGGCCTTGCTGCTGGCGGCACAGGCGGCGCAGGCTTGGCCGGGCCACGAACCGGGCCACGAACCGGGGCAGGGGAGGGGGGACAGGCTCGGGACCGCGGCCTTGTTCCTGGCTGCCTGCACCTGGCGGCGCGCGTGCGGCACGGCGACGCTGGCGCTGCCGGTCTGGTCGGCAACGCCCGGGCACCTGGACGCCCTCGGGCTGGCTGCCGGTCCTGCCTGGCTTGCCGGGTTCCTCGACGCTGTCACGGATGCGGCGCACCGGGCCGGGCAGGAGCTGTCCCGACTGCAGGCCGCGGCAGGGCGTGCAGGGGGGCTGCACCGAACCGCCAGGTCGCAGCTGCCTGCAGCGGCGGCGCTGGCCCTGCGGACGCCAGTGCTGACCGCCCGGGGCCTGGCAGACCGGCTTCGGGTCAGCCCGCAGGCGGCCCTGGCCCTGCTCAAGCAGCTGGTGGCGGCCGGCGTGCTGCGCGAGGCGACTGGCCGCGCATCGTGGCGGGCCTTCGTGGTGGCGTGACGGGTGAGCTTGGGCCTGGCCCGGCTGGAACAGTCGGCCACTCCGGCAGCACCAGGCCCTTGTCCTCCGCGCGGGCGCGACAAGCCGCGTTCTCCAGCGTCGTGGCAAGGTCAGTGGCGCCGCGGTCGACATGGCGCAGGACCCAGTATTCGATGCATCGGCTCTCCATGAGGGTGCCGGGCCAGCCACCCCGGTGCACGGCATCGCTGTCCCCTGGATCCGAGTCGATCGAGGTGAACACCGCGACGGCTGCCCGCCACCCGAACGGCGACTCCTGCCGCTGCCTGGGTGCTGGCAGGCAGGGGATGAGCCGTTGCAGCGCAAAGCGTGCTGCCGACGGATATGCCTGCTCGCGCCGGTCCCGCGCGTCCCGCATCGCGCTGGTCTCGACGAGGCGGGCCTGGCTGACCAGCCTGCGCTGGCGCGTCACGCCGCCCATGCCGCAGCGCCGCCGGCTTGCCTCGCGCGCCGCGGCAAGGCCGCTCTTGCCGCTGCTCAAGGCCGCCAGCAGAAGCGTGAATGGCTCCATCGCCGGGCTGAGCAGTTGCCGGGCCAGTGCCGCACGCGCGCCGCCAGGTGCAGGCAGCCAGGAACAAGGCCGCGGTCCCGA
>CAXSFF010000951.1:0-2259 GCA_964236035.1 uncultured Acetobacteraceae bacterium | reverse complement strand
TAAACCGGTACCCCCAGCCGTCCTCGTAGCGCCATCTTCGACTTGATAAAAAGCGGCGTGCCGATCTTCGAGATACGCGACCACGCCGGCGAGGCCAGCGACTTGCTGATCCGCAACTCCGCCCTGGGCGTGGCGCTGGCCGAGTCGCTGCAGGGCCACGCGGCGATCCTGATGCGCGGCCACGGCTCGACGGTGGTGGGGGCGACCTTGCGGCAGACGGTGTTCCAGGCGGTCTACACGGAACTCGGCGCGCGGCTGCAATCGGACGCGATGCGGCTGGGTCCGGTGACGTACCTCACGGCAGGAGAGGCGGCATCGACCTGGGAGATGAACAGCCAGCAGGTCAGCCGCGCCTGGGACCTTTGGGCCAGGGAGGCGGCAAAAGCCTAACTTGCCGCCTTCGCCCCGAAGCAATGCTCCGGCCCGGGGAACCGCCGCGCCCGCACGTCCGCCGCATACGTCGCCACGGCGTCGCCGACCTGGCCGCCCAGTTCCGCGTAACGCTTGACGAACCGCGGCGTGAAGTCGCTGAACAGTCCCAATAGGTCGTCGCTCACCAGCACCTGCCCGTCGCAAGCCGGCGATGCGCCGATGCCGATGGTGGGGACGGCCACCGCCTCCGTGATCGCGCGGGCGACAGGCTCGACCGTGCCCTCGATCACGATGGCGAACGCGCCCGCCGAGGCGATGCTGCCGGCGTCCGCCATGACGCGCGCGGACTCCGCCTCGGTGCGGCCCTGGGCGCGGAACCCGGCGACGTTCACCGATTGCGGCATCAGCCCGACATGGCCGCACACGGGCACGCCGCGCCGGGTCAGGAACTGCACCGTCTCCGCCATCTCGACGCCGCCTTCAAGCTTCACGGCGTCGCACCCCGTCTCGGCCAGGATGCGGGCGGCGTTGCGGAACGCCTGCGCCGGGCTTTCCTGGTAGCTGGCGAACGGCATGTCCACCATCACGCAGCTGTGGCGCACGCCGCGCATCACCGCCGCGCCGTGGGCGATCATCATGTCCAGGCTCACGCCCAGCGTGCTGCCCATCCCGTACAGCACCATGCCCAGCGAGTCGCCGACCAGCAGCAGGTCGCAGTGCGGGTCGAGCAGGCGCGCCATCGGCGTGGTGTAGGCGGTCAGGCTGACGAACGGCCCGTCGCCCTTGCGGAAATGGCGGACGCCGAGACGGCGGGTGTCGGTCGGCGTGCTCATGGCGGATCGGCCTCCAAGCTATGAAGCGAGCGTCACCAGGACCGGAACGTGGTCGGAGGGTTGCTCCTCGGCGCGCAGCGTGCGGTCCGGCGTGGCGGCGATCAGGCGGTCTGCCAGCGCCGGCGACAGCAGGGCGTGGTCGATGCGCAGGCCGCGGTCGCGCGACCAGGCGCCGCCCTGGTAGTCCCAGAACGTGTAGGCCGGACCCGCCGGCACGGTGATGCGCACGGCGTCGGTCAGCCCGGCCCACAGCATGCGGCGGAACCGCGCGCGGGTCTCCGGCCGCACCAGGGCATCGTCGGCAGATATCGTCCCGGATGCGTAGTCGATGTCGTCCGGGCACACGTTGTAGTCGCCGGCGAGCACGAACGGCGTTTCCGCGTCGAGCAAGGCATCCGCACGGTCGGCCAGGCGATCCATCCAGGCGAGCTTGTAGGCGTAGCCAGCCTCGGCGCCGGAGTTGCCGTTCGGCAAATAGAGGTTGCCCAGCGTCACGCCCTCGACCTCGACCTCCAGGTAGCGGGCCTGCGCGTCGTCGTCCGGCAACCCGGGCAGCGCCACGTGGCGAACCTGCATCGGCAACCGGCTCAGGATGGCAACGCCGTTGTAGGATTTCTGCCCGGCGACCACCGACTGGTAGCCCGCCGCCGCAAACGCCGCCGCGGGGAACGCCGGCTGCTCGCACTTGATCTCCTGCAGCATCAGCACGTCCGGCGCCGCCCGCGCCAGGTAGCGGACCACGTGCGGCTCGCGGATGCGAACCGAGTTGACGTTCCAGGTGGCGAAGCTGAGCGGCACGGCGCGCGTCAATCGACGGCGAAGCTGGTCCCGCACCCGCAGGCGGACTTGGCATTCGGGTTGCGCACGGTGAAGTGGCTGCCCATCAGCTCGTCGGTGTAATCGAGCTGCGACCCGGCGAGCAGATCGAGGCTGGACGGGTCGACCAGCACCCGCGCCGCGCCTGACTGGACCACCAGGTCGTCGGCCTGCGGCGCGCCGTCCAGCTCGAACTTGTACTGGAAGCCGCTGCACCCGCCCGCCAGCACCGCCACCC
>CAXSFF010000950.1:0-2266 GCA_964236035.1 uncultured Acetobacteraceae bacterium | reverse complement strand
GGTCAACATGTACTCGACCCTCGCCGGCTTCGTGGAACCCGGCGAAAGCCTGGAGGAAGCGGTGGCGCGCGAGGTGTTCGAGGAAAGCGCCATCCGCGTGGGCCAGGTGCACTACCACAGCAGCCAGCCCTGGCCATTCCCGTCCAGCATCATGCTCGGTTTCTATGCGGAGGGGCTGACGGAGGAGATCACCATCGACCCCAACGAGCTGCGGGATGCCCGCTGGTTTTCCCGCGCCGAGCTGCGCGACCCCGGCGCCCACGGCTTCACCGTGCCGCCCCAGGACAGCATCGCCCGGCGCTTGATCGAGGACTGGATCGCGCACGCATGAGACGGGGCGCGTCGTCCCTGGCCCTGCTGGCGCTGCTCGCGGCCTGCGCGCCGGAAAGCCCCGTTGATCGCGCCTGCGACGCGGCGGTGGGCAACGACCCGGCCGTCAAGCTGCTGATCATCAAGGGCGTCGGCAACCCGTATTTCCAGTCAAACAGCCAGGACGAGCTGCGGGCGGCCAAGCAGCAGGCGCGGCTGTCCTGCCTGCGCAGCCGCGGCCTGGCGCCGCCGGGCGGGGTCGAGCGGCAGAAGCCCATCACCTGACCGGAGGACGCATCCTGGACACCATCCGCATCGCCTCGGGCGGCTTCGTTTTCGCCGCCCGGTTCGAGGACGCCAACGCCCCGCAGACCTGCACCCGGTTCCGCGCCTTGCTGCCCTACCGTCAGCGCATCATCCATGTGCGCTGGAGCGGGGAAGCGTGCTGGATCCCGCTCGGCGACTTCGACACCGGGCTGCCGTATGAGAACGCCACGAGCTACCCGGCGCCGGGCCAGATCCTGATGCACGCCGGCAGCGTCAGCGAGACCGAGATCCTGCTGAGCTATGGCGCCTGCTGCTTCTCCAGCAAGGCCGGGCAGCTTGCGGGGAATCATTTCCTGACGATCACCGAAGGGCTGCAGGACCTGGCGACGCTCGGCCGGAAGACGCTCTGGGAGGGCGCGCAGGACATCGTCTTCGAGGCGTAGATTTCTCCAGATGACTGATCAAACGCCGCCGGCTGCGCTTGTGGAAAGTCGCGAAGATGCGGCGCTTCTGCTCACCACCTTTGCCGAGCTTTACCGGCATGAGATCGGGGCGGAGGAGGATGTGCACCGCGCCTTGCCATTCTTCGGCACGGCGCTGGGCATCGTCGTCGGCACCCTTGCCTACGCGGCAGGACGCCTGCCGAAATGGCCGGACATCGCGATGTCCGGGGGCCGGGTCGCGTTCTGGCTTGCAGGTGCGTTGCTGGGGTTGGCGGTCTTGGAGGCGGGCTGCGTCCTGCTGTTCCTATCCCGCGCGATGGCGCGCCGCAACTACCGGCGCATCGGACCGGTGGCCGCGTTGCGCGCCAAGGCCGGCCAGGGTGGCGACGTGCGACGTGCGTTGCTCGATTCCTATACGGACATCACGCCATTCAACCGGGAGTTGAACCAACGCCGCCAAAGGTTCCGTGCCTTGGCGTCATCGCACCTGATACGAAGCTTGATTTGGGCGCTCGGAGCCACCACAGTCATCTTTGTGGCGGATAAACTGGGATACTTCACGGGGCCTGGATTATGAGCAGCACATCGAAGCTGGACACCACGTTCAGCACCACTTGGCGCATCGCGGCGGCAACGAGCGACGTTTCGGCCTGTGCCGACCATGCGACCGTTGCAAGCAAGCCGAGCAAGCCTTCTGGCGCCGTATTCTACACCGAGCCTAGCGGCGCCGACTTGTTTCCCGGCAAGGAACTGATCAAGGCGCTTTTTAGAAAATTGCGCCGCGTCTAGGCCTGTTCAATCCCCGCCCATTCGCGTCCGGAATGCCGCACGCGGATAGACACCCAGTATCCGGGTCTCCGCGGTGAAGAAGCTGAGTTCCTCCAGCGCCTCGGCCAGGGCTGGTTGCTCTGGATGGCCGTCCACGTCGGACAGGAACTGCGTCGCGATGAACTCGCCGTGCAGCATGTAGCTTTCCAGCCGCGTCATATTGACGCCGTTGGTGGCGAACCCGCCCAACGCCTTGTAGAGCGCCGCCGGCACGTTGCGGACGCGGAACACGAAGGTGGTCATCAGGTCGGGCGTGTCCGGCGGCGGCACCTGCGGCTCCCGCGCCACGACGTAGAAGCGCGTCGTGTTGTGGGCGGCGTCCTCCACGTTGGCGCGCAGCACGTCGAGGCCGTAGATCTCGGCGGCCAGCGCCGACGCGATGGCGGCGTCCTCCCGCCGGCCCCACTCCGCCACCAGCT
>CAXSFF010000949.1:0-2268 GCA_964236035.1 uncultured Acetobacteraceae bacterium | reverse complement strand
CGATCGCCCAGATCGGCTCATACGCGACCACTCCGGCGAACTCGTTGGGCAGGCTGCCGGCGAGCTGGCGGCCGATGACCCCGTCCTGGTGGCCGCTGCCGCGCTGCGCCTCCGTCTCGCCGACGCAGACGATCGGCACCAGGCCCGCCGCCGCTGCCGCGCGCGCCTTCATGCATACGGTGGCGTCGGTCTCGCCATGCCCGGCGCGGCGCTCGGAATGGCCGACGATCACCCATGTCGCCCCCGCGTCGCGCAGCATGGCGGGCGAGATGTCGCCGGTATGCGCGCCCGCCGCCTCCCAATGGCAATCCTGCCCGCCCACCGCCACGGACGACCCGGCGAGCGCCGCCGCCACCGCCACCACCTGCGTCGCCGGCGGGCACACCAGCAGGTCGCACGGCGCCGCCGCGGCTTTGGCGAGCGCTTGGGCGAGGGCCGCCGCCTCCGCTGTCGTGGTGTTCATCTTCCAGTTGCCGGCGATCAGTTGGCGCATGCGGTCCCCCGGCTTCGGTCCTACTAAGGGAGGGCAGGGCTGGCAATGCGGAAGGGCGCTTCGTATGGTGCGCCGCTGTTTCGCCCAGGGATGTCCCCATGCTCGCGTTGTTCCGCCGCTTCCTCAACACCTGGGCCGCGCGCGCCTTCTTCATCGTCCTGATCGGCTCGTTCGGCCTGTGGGGCGTGAGCGGCGTCGTCGGCAACCTCGGCGGCAACGACGGCGTGACGGTCGCCCGCGTCGGCGATGCTAGGATCGGCGTCGCTGAGTTGCAGGACGCCTCCCGCCGCATGCTGGCGCAGGTGATCCAACAGAATGGCGGCAAGCTTGCCCCGACGCCTGAAATCCGCCGCGCGGTGGCGCAGCAGGCGCTGCAGCAACTGGTGGTGGCGGCCGCCTTCGCGGACGAGGCCGACCGCCTGCGCATCGCCGTGCCGGACGAGGCGCTGCGGCAGGCGGTGTTCCAGATGCCGGGCTTCCAGGGCGCCGGCGGCCAGTTCGACCGCGTCCGCTTCGAGCAGGTGCTGCGCAGCAACAACCTGTCGGAGGACCGCTTCCTGGCGCTGATGCGGCACGACCTGGCGCAACGGCAGATCGTCGAGGCGATTCGGGCCGGCGGCAGCTCGCCCGCGGCACTGAGCCAGGTGGTGTTCCAGTTCCAGGGCGAGACCCGGGTGGCCGACCTGGTCGCGCTGCCGTTCGCCGCCGCAGCGCAGCCGCCCTCGCCCACGGCGGCGCAGGTCGAACGCTATTACGACGACAACCGCAACGAGTACGCCGTGCCGGAACTGCGGCGCATCAAGGCCGTGGTGCTGACGCCGGAGCGCCTCGCCAAGGACGAGGTGGTCGACGACGCCGACGCGCAGGCCTACTACGACAGCCATCGTGCCGAGTTCGAGAAGCCGGACCTCCGCTCCGTGCAGGTGATCGTGGCGCCTACCGAAGCCGCCGGGCAGGCGCTGGCGAGCGCCTGGACCCTGGGCGCCGACTGGGACGCGATGCAGAAGCAGGCCGCTTCCGCCGCCGCCTCGGCCATCGAGTTGGACGACACCACGCAGGCGTCGCTGCCGTCGCCGCCGCTGGCGAAGGCGGTGTTCGCCGCGGCGCCCAACGCGGTGACGGGACCGGACCAGACCGATGGCGGCTGGTCCGTGTTCCGGGTGACCAAGGCCGTGGACGGCGCGCACCGCAGCTTCGCCGAGGCGGCGGCCGAGGTGAAGGCCAAGGTGGCGCTGGAGCGCGCGACCGACCAGGTCTACGACCGCGCCAACAAGCTGCAGGACGCGCTGGCCGGTGGCGCCAAGCTCGACGAACTGCCGGCCGACCTCGGCCTGGCCGCCGTCGCCGGCACGCTGGACGCGAAGGGCGACACGCCGGACGGCACGCCGGCGCCTATTCCCGGCCCGCCGGCGCTGGGCGAGGCCCTGGTCAGGCACGCCTTCCAGATGAGCCCGAACGATCCCTCGACCCTGGAGGACGCCGGGGCCGGCAGCTTCTACGCCGTCGCCGTCGAGACCATCACGCCGCCGGTCGCCCGCCCGTTGAGCGAGGTCGAGGCGCGCGTCGTCGACGACTGGACCCGCGACCAGCGCCGCCACGAGCAGGATCTGGCTGCCACGGGGCTGCTGATCGCCGTGAAGGGTGGCGGCAGCCTGAAGGAGGCCGCCGACTTGGCCGGGCTGTCCGTGCGTCGCACCCCGGCGATCGGCCGCGGCGCGCCGCCGGCGGATGTGCCGGCCGAGCTGGTGCAGCCGCTGTTCTCGTTGCAGCCTGGT
>CAXSFF010000948.1:0-2270 GCA_964236035.1 uncultured Acetobacteraceae bacterium | reverse complement strand
CGGATTTCCAGCCAGCGCGCCCAGCCGGCGCCGATCCCCGCCAAGGCCAGTGGCGTATGGGTCAGCTCGATCAGCAGCTGGTCCTTGACGTTGGCGATGGCGTGGCTGTGGGTGAGCAGCAGCGCCCCGCCGCCCGCGGTTAGCAGCGGGAACACCAAGGCCGCCTTGCGCGAGCGGATGCGCCCTGTGCGTACGCCCCACTCGAACAGCGCGAACACCGTGATCAGCAGCACGAACACCCGGTGCTGCAACACCTCGACGTCGCGGAACGCGCTGAAGAACGGCACGTAGCCCATCGGCCAGACCTCGGGGTCCGAGCGGATCAGCAGGAACGCCGCCAATCCCAGCAGGGTCAGCGGCCAGTGCCGCGCCCAGCGCACGCCCGCCTGGTTCAGCAGCGCCATGCCACCCATCAGCAGCACGAACAGCCCGGCCCAATGGTGGTTGTACTCGCTCCATGCGACGTCGGCGGCGTTGCGTGGCGGCAGCTCGCCCGAGCCGGGGATCGACGCGGCCGGCGCCTGCCTGGCCTGGTTCGCCGCCTCCGTGTCGAGCTGCGCCTGCAATTGCGGCAGCGCCAGGTCGTCGTAGCTGGGAGACGCCAGGCGCGGCCAGACCGGCGTGTTGCGCTCCACCACCTCATGCCAGCTGACGCGGTCCTGCGACAGGTCGATCCCCGGCGGCACGGAGGTGAGCGAGGCGGCGGCGAAGAAGATCGAGACGCCGATGCCGATTTCCACCTCGGCGAAGCGCTTCATCCGCAGCACGGGGGCGCCCGGGTCCGACCGCAGCCGCTCGGTGACGAGGAAATTACCCAGCCCGAGCAGCAGCAGCGCGCCGAACATCGAGACCTTGGCCACCACCATGACGCCGTACGCGGTGCCGTAAACCGCGTTCCAGGCGCCGATGTAGAACAGGCTGAGCGTCGCGCCGGACGCCAGGATGCAGCCGACGCCGAACATCGACATGCGGGAGAACCGCGCCGCCACCAGCCGCCAGGACGCCGGGTCGTGGACGCGGCCGAGCGCCATGACGAAGCATGGGATGCCGCCGATCCAGATCGCCGCGCCCATCTGGTGCAGGAAGCTGACCGCCAGCAGCAGCCCGCGGTCGCCCATGCGCGCCGCCGCGTGGGTGGTCAGGGTCGCCGCTGCAACCTCGACCAGGCCCAGCGCCAGCAGCGGCGCGGCGGCGGCGCGGCGCATACCCAGCAGGCACCCGGCCAGCAGCGCGGCGGCGGCGCACTTCACCAGCCCGGCGACCGCGAAGTCGGCCCGCAGCACGTCGGGCACCGACAGCCCGACCGTGTCGACCAGCACCGCCGTCTGCAAGGCGACCGTCAGTCCCTCGCACAGCACCAGCGCGGCGGCGGACCAGCCTGCGATGAGCGCGCTGCGCCGCATGATCACGGCGCCATCGGGCAGGCCGGCCAGCAGCGGACGCGCCAGCAGCACCAGGAACAGCACGCCGCCGATCGCCATCGACTGGCTGACGATGACCAGGCCGTGCAGCACGATCTCCAGGTAGCCGAACAGGTCGACCAGAAGACTCATGACATCAGGCTCATGGCTTCGGCGCCACCGCGAACGGCACGTCGCCGCGGGTGATGTGGCCGTCCAGCGCCAGCACCTGCCAGCGGATGGTCCACGCGCCGGGCGCTGCGTCGAGCGCCGTGGTGATGCCGTCGGCGATGCTGGAGTCCTCGATCGGCAGCCGAGTTTCAGTACGGTCGGCAGCGATCAGGGTCAGGCGGGAGCGGGCATGGTCGATGCGGGAGTTGTAGTGCAGCCGGAACACCACGGGGCCGGGCGGAATCTGCGCGCGCGGCGCCGGGTCGCTGTCCAGCAGGATGGCGTGAGCCCGGGCCGGCGACGCGAGCAAGAACGCAGCAAGCACGGTTAGGCAAGCCGTTCGCATAAGGGAGAACATGGCTGCGTTCTGCGACGCGGCGGCAGGCGTGTCCATGAACTGCCTACGGTCCGCCTATCACGACCCTGGGATCAGGCGGCTACTTCGCCACCATCACGTCGGACGACTTGATGACCGCCATCGCCGCATCGCCGACCTTGAGCGCCAGGTCGTCGATGGCCTCGTTGGTGATGGAGGAGTGGATGGTGACGCCGCCGCCGATGTCGATGTGGACGTGGCCGGTGGTCTGGCCCTTCACCACAGCGGTGATGGTGCCCTTGATCTGGTTGCGGGCACTGAGCTTGATCATTCGTGCGGTTCCTTGGTGGATAGTGCGCGGCGTCTACAGCGGATCATCGCCC
>CAXSFF010000947.1:0-2271 GCA_964236035.1 uncultured Acetobacteraceae bacterium | reverse complement strand
GGCGGCCCGGCGCGCGCGGTCGACCTCGGCGTCCGGCAGCTCGCCGAGGATGTTGTTGAAATCGGCCTCCGCGAATGCCGCGTGCGCCAGGAACGCCGTGCTCAGCTCGCGACGCAGCCGGTCCGGCTCCCAGCTCGGCCACAGCGCGATGCAGCCCAGCACCGCCAGCAAGCCGCCCGCCACCGTGTAGCCGGCGCGCAGGGCGGCGATGGCCAGCTCGCTGGTGTCGGGGCGGCTGAACTCCGTCAGCAGCACCACCAGCGGCGTCAGGCAGGCGATGAACGCGGCGTAGTTGACCGCCCGCAAGGTGAACGCCAGCACCGCCAGCGGGAACAGCGCCGCCGCGATGGTAAGCGGCGTGGTGCAGACGATCCCGGCCAGCCCCGCCACGAACCCGCCCAGCACGGTGCCGCCCATGCGTTCGAGCGCCCGCTGCCAGGTCAGCGCGTAGAACGGCTGCAGCGTGACCACGAGGGTGATGGTGAGCCAGTGCTGGTAGCCGCCGGACAGGTTGAGGGTGACCGCCAACGCCGGGCCGACCATCACGGCGACGCGCACGGCATGCCGCAGGATCGCCGACTGCCATGACAGGTTGGCGCGGACGGGGCCCAGCAGACGCTCGGTCCATGGCGCGGCCGGACCGTCAGGCAAGGCCGAACCAGGCGTCTCGGCGCCGGGCGTGGTCAGGAGCACAGCGGTCTGCAACCGTTCCGCGATGGCGCGCGCGAGCGGCTCCAACCGTGACTCCGCTCCGGCGCTGGCGGTGATCTCGGCGATCCCCGCCGCTATCCCGGCCAGCCGCCCGGCGCGGTCGCCGATGCCGCCTTGCGCGCGGCGCAGCCCAGGGTCATCGGCGGCGATCGCCTCCGCGATCATCAGCAGCACGGAGCGCAGATGCTCCAGCAGCCGGTCGGCGGCGGCGCGCAACGCCGGGTCGCGATGGCTCTCGATGATGTCGGACAGCGCGATCATCATGCCGAACAGCTGGTCCGCCGCCTCGACCCGCACCAGCGCCTGGAACGCGCGCGGGGTGGCCTGGCCGCGCACGCGCACCGTGTCCTGCACCACCGTGCGCCCGGCCTCCACCACGTCGCGCACAGCGCGGCGGTGGCCGCGGGCATGCGCGTCCCAGCTCGCGACATCGGCGTCCGACGCCACCAGCACGCGCAGGTCGGCGACCAGGCGGGCGAGGGTGCGGTAGATCTCGGCCACCGCGCGGCGCACCGGGCGGAACGGGTGGATGCGCCAGATCACCATGGTGAGCAGGATCGCCCACAGGCACCCGGCCGCGAACAGACCGCCGTTCTCCAGCGCCACCTCGGGGGTCAGTGGCGTGTCCAGCGCCAGGATCAGCACTACAAGCAACAGGCTGCCCACCTGCTGCGAAGACTGGCCCCACACCCGCGCGAAGGAACAGCCGAACACGCCGACGCAACCGATCGGCACCGCAAGCCAAAGCCCGGCGGCGCGCGACAGCCCGCAACCGATCATGAACGCCGTGCCGACTGCCGTGAACATCAGCAGGCTGGGCAGGCGGCGTCGGATCGGGCCGCCAGAATCGCCAAGGCAGGTCAGCAACGCACCCAACGCCGCTTCCAGCAATGGCGGCCATTGCAGCCACTGGTCGGCCGCGACGATGACGGCGATCGACAAGGCCGCTCGCACGCCCTCGGCGACGCTGATCGCCCGCAGGTCGATGGCGACAGGCAACCGCGCTAGATTCGCCTGCGGCGTTGTCGCCAGCAGGCGCATCAGTCCTGCATTCCCGCTCTATTTGTGGGTAACACCCCTCCTCCCGCGAAGGGAGGAGGGAAAGTCACGTTTTAGGCCGCTTGCGCCATCCCGCGCAGCACGTACTGCAGGATGCCGCCGTGGCGGAAGTATTCGACCTCATCGTCGGTATCGATGCGGCACTGGGCGACGAAGCCGTCCGTGGTGCCGTCGGCGCGATGGATGTTCACCTGCACGCCCATCCGCGGCGTGATGGTCTCGATGCCGACGATGTCGATCACCTCGTCACCCACCAGGTTGAGCGTCTTGCGGGTGACGCCGTGCGGCATCACCAGCGGCAGGATGCCCATGCCGACCAGGTTCGAGCGGTGGATGCGCTCGAAGCTCTCGACGATGACGGCCTTGATGCCCAGCAGCATCGTGCCCTTCGCCGCCCAGTCGCGGGAGCTGCCCATGCCGTATTCCTTGCCGCCGAACACCACCAGCGGCACGCCGTCATGCTGGTACTGCATCGACGCGTCGTAGATCGGCATCTCGGCG
>CAXSFF010000946.1:0-2273 GCA_964236035.1 uncultured Acetobacteraceae bacterium | reverse complement strand
AGCACCGGCGGCTTGGCAAAATCCTTGGCGCGTTCCTTCGAGGTCAGGATCAGGCAGACCGTGCCATCGTTGATCAGGCAGTAATCCAGCAGCCGCAACGGCGCGGTGATGAAACGCGCGCTCTCATGATCCTCGATGGTGATCGGGTTGCGCATCACCGCATCAGGATTGAGGCAGGCGTGGTAGCGGATCGCCACCGAGACCTCGGCCAGTTGCCGCGTTGTCGTGCCGTACATCTCCATGTGCCGGCGAAACGCCATCGCATGCGCAGCCCCTGGCGAGGTGAACCCCCACGGGTCCCATGTCCCCGGACTTTCATCGCCGCCATAATTCACCCGCCGCGACCGCCCGATATTGGCGTACAGCAAGGCCGCGTAGTCGCAGTGGCCCGCCGCGATCGCCGTCGCCGCCTCGATGATGCCCATGCCGGACATCCGGCCATGACCCGGCAAGGTAATGGTCCACCTCGGATTGAGCCCCAGCACCTCGCCCATCCGCGCATAATAGGGAATCCGCGAAACCAGCAGCCCGTCGATCTTGTTTTTGTCGATGCCACAGTCGTTGACGGCGTTGCGGAACGCGTGCGCGGCCAGGCCATAATCGTCGATCTCCGGGAAGTTGCCGTATTTCGTGTTGCCGACGCCAATGACGGCGATCTTGTCCTTGAGCTCGTTCAGGTCGAACATGCGTTGCCTCCGCTCCACGGATGATACAGCGGCCGGCGCGCAGGGCAAAGCCAAGGCCCAAAGACCCCATACCAGCAACGTGACCGGACAGGACCCGCAGCATGACATCCGACACCACTGAGCGCCATGACTTCGCCTCGCCCGGCCTGACAGCCTGCGTGAAGGCGGACGGCGCGGAGCTGTGCGCGCTGCGCGACGCCAACGGCCTGGATTACCTGTGGCCGGCAGAACCCATCTGGCCCCGACACGCGCCCATCCTGTTCCCCATCGTTGGCCGGCTGCGAAACGACACGCTGACGCACGCGGGACAGGAGTACCGCCTGACGCAGCACGGCTTTGCCCGTGACCGTCGCTTCACCTGGGTCGAGCGCTCGCCAACCGGATGTCATCTGGCATTAAGTGACGATGCGCAGACCCAGGGCATGTATCCATTCAAGTTCCACTTCGAAATCGGCTATAAAGTGACAAATGCATCCCTCGAAATCAGCTTCACCGTTACGAACACTGGCAATGACGTGCTGCCCGCCTCGATGGGCGCCCACCCCGCCTTCCGCTGGCCCCTATCGCCCGGCGTGCCGAAAGATGCCTACAGCCTGACCTTCGCCGCCGAGGAAACCGCCCCGCTCCGCGGCGTGGTCAACGGCCTGCTGACCGAGCCGAACCGCCCGTCGCCCATCCACGGCCGTCGTCTTCCCTTGAACGAGGCCCTGTTCGCCCAGGACGCGCTGATCCTGCCAAATCCCGCGAGCCAATCCGTGACGTTCGCCGCCGCCGATGGCCCCGCGCTGACTCTCGCCTGGGAGGGCCTCCCCCAGCTCGGCCTCTGGTCACGCGCCGGCGGCGATTTCCTCTGCATCGAGCCATGGTGCGGCATGGCAAGCCCTTCCAACTTCCAGGGCGACTTTACCCAAAAGCCATGGCTGATGCTCATCCCACCCGGCGAGAGTCGCTCGGCGAGCCTGAGCATTGTCGTGCAAGCCTGACGCAACCTGGAAAGCCTTACGCCACCCCCAGCTTCAGCCGAGGGTCTTCAACCGGCCGGCGCGCGTGGCTTCCGGCGAACTTCCGCCATGCGATCACCCCGACATCGCTTTTCGAAAGCCGCTCCGGTCCCGGAACGGTCGACTCGATCAGCACCTTGTCCTGATCCGAGAACATCCGGTCATGCGCCCAGCGGCGGAACACATGGTAATGCGCTCGGTCATACATCTCCCGCCACCAGCCGATACGCCGCCAGTTGTTGATGTTGAAGCACCGCGTCGTCATCTCGTCGATCGGCACCGCCCACTGGATCAGGCTGTATTCTCCGGTCAGCCGTCCCACCACGGTCAGGCCGGGCAGCCAGAGCTCCGACTGGTTCTTGATGCCGTAGACCTTGTGCGCCTTTGAGGTCTCGAATCCCCCCGTCGCCCCTCGCCCAGTCGGCTTCATGAAGCGCCACCACTCGTCCTTCGGAAACCGCCCCAATCCGGGATACTCCGCGCTCGTCATCCCGCCCGAACGCTTGATCGCCAGTCCCTTGCCGCCATCGAGCGGCTTCGGGTCCAGGTTCAGCGCATACGGCAACTGCGGCTGGAAAATCAGTTC
>CAXSFF010000945.1:0-2276 GCA_964236035.1 uncultured Acetobacteraceae bacterium | reverse complement strand
CGCCGTCGAAGCGGCCCCCCTCGGGCTGGCTGTCGAGGTGGGAGCCAGCCATCACCACCGGCGCGCCCGGCCCCGCCAGCTCCAGCAGCCCGGTCATGTTGCCGATGGGATCGATGGCAACCCGCATCCCCGCGTCGCGCATCCAGGTCCGCAGCAAGTCGCGCGCCGCGCCGTCCGCGGCCGTGCAGGCGGGACGGTGGACGCCGCCTGCCGGGGTGGCGCCCACCCCATCCAGCGCGTGCAGCAGCCCGTGCAGCCGCGTAGAACTCCGCTTAGCCATGCGCGGCGAACCGAGCGGCGAAGGACGCCAGCAGGGCGCCGCAGGTCACGAGCAGCGGCGGCGCGTCGGAAGCGGACATTCGCAGGCAGGCGACGCGGACAAACTTGCGGGGAACGACAAAGAGCAAGCCATGATGCGGACAGCCTAGCAAAAATCCTGCCATGCAGCCGGGCGCGCATTGCGCGCGGCCTGATGCCAACAGCTCTTTGCTCTGACCGTTTCAGTCATTGCGAGGAACGCACCGACGCGGCATAGGGGGCCGAAGGGACTGCGCTGGCGGCTTCTGGATTGCCACGCCGCAAGAGCGGCTCGCAATGACGGTGCGATATCGCAGGGGTCAGGGCGGATGGCCGTTGGTCTGACCGTCTTGTGTTTTTCTGTTGGGCAGTGCCTGCCTGCCTGGCGCTTGATCGGGCAGCCTGCCCCGCAACCCACGGCACGCCCGCTGGGGCAACCCGCCACCAGGGAGCTGGCACAAGGCTTGCGATCCGCAATCGTGGAACTGCGCCGATGCGCGCCGCGACGAGGCGCTGCCTCGGTGGACTGGTCTTGCAGCAAGCGGTCACGACCCCCGGCGCGAATGGTTGCGCCGGCTGATTCCGAACGGAGCTTCCCGATGATGCCAACACCTGTCACCCGGCGCGGCGCCCTCCGGATCGGCACGGCGCTGGGCGCCTTGACGATGCCGTTCATCAGCCGCACCGGCCTTGCCGCCGACGAGCCGATCAAGCTGGGCAGCCTGCTCGACGGCACCGGGGCGCTGGGGCTGGAAGGCCAGCGGATGATCCAGACGACCGAGTACGCCATCAGCCAGATCAACGCCGCCGGCGGGCTGCTGGGGCGGCAGGTCAAGGGCATCGCCTACGACACGCAGTCCAGCATGCAGCTCTATTCGCAGTACGCGCAGCAGCTTGCCCTGAAGGACAAGGTGGACGTGATCCAGGGCGGCATCACCTCCGCCTCGCGGGAGGCGATCCGGCCGGTGTTCGACCGCTCGAAGACGCTGTACTTCTACAACACGCAGTACGAGGGCGGGGTGTGCGACCGCAACGTGTTCTGCACCGGCACCACGCCCGCGCAAACCGTGACGCACGTCGTCGATTATGCGCTGAAGACCTGGGGCAAGAAGGCCTACATCGTCGCTGCCGACTACAACTACGGCCAGATCACCGCCAAGTGGATGACCAAGTTCACCCGGGACGGCGGCGGATCGGTGCTGGCGACCGACTTCTTCCCGCTCGATGTCACCAACTTCGCCTCCGCCATCAGCCGCATCCAGCAGGCGCAGCCGGAGTTCGTGCTGTCCGCGCTGGTCGGCGCCAACCACTCCGGCTTCTACCGCCAATGGGACGCGGCGGGCATGAAGGGCAAGATCCCGATGGGATCGACGGTGTTCGGCCTCGGCGACGAGCTGGACACGATGGACACCAGCACCACGGACGGCATCGTCACCAGCTTCGGCTACTACAAGGACCTTGGCACGCCCAACAGCGACGCCTTCATCAAGGGGGTGCAGGCCAAGTTCGGCGCCGGAGTGACGGACCTGGGCGAGCTGGATTCCGCGACCTACGAGGGCATCATGCTCTGGGCGGAGGGCGTGAAGAAGGCCGGGTCGGTCGAGCAGGCGAAGGTGATCGCCGCCATGGAGACCGGCATCGCCATCGAAGGACCCTCCGGCACAGTGAAGATGGACCCGGCCACCCACCACACCATACGCAACGCCTACCTGGCCCGGCCCGCCGACCGCAAATGGGAGATCATGGACCGCTTCCCCGATCAGTTCCCTGCCGACACCGGCGGCGCGTGCGACCTGCTGAAGGCGCCCGCGACCAACAAGCAGTTCGTCCCCGACATCAAGGCGTAGCGGGCATGGACCTGGCGGGCCTGCTCGCCTTCGACGTGCTGGCGGGCGTGGCGACCCTGGTGCTGATCACCCTGGGGCTGGGGGTGATCTACGGCATGATGCGGATCATCAACCTGGCGCATGGCGAGTTCA
>CAXSFF010000944.1:0-2282 GCA_964236035.1 uncultured Acetobacteraceae bacterium | reverse complement strand
GGCGGCGATAGCACGGCCGATCCCGCCGCGCAGGCCCGAACGCCGCCGCCCGCCGTGCCGCCGGGCGGGCCCGCCTTGCCGTCAGGCGAGCCCGCCTTGCTGTCAGGCGAGAGCAACGCCCACGGTGGCCGCCGGCTCGCGGCGACGCGGCTGTTCCCGGACGCGCCGCGGCCCCTGCTGGACCTTTCGACCGGCATCAACCCCGTCCCCTACCCCGTGCCCGCGCTGCCGCCCGAGCTCTGGGCCCGCCTGCCCGACCCGGACGCGGTGGCGGAGCTGGAGGCGGCGGCGGCGCTGGCCTGGGGCGTCGCGGACCCGGCGATGGTGGTGGCCGCCCCCGGGTCGCAGGCGATCATCGGCGTGCTGCCGCACCTGCTGCCGCCGGGCCGGGTGGCCATCCTGTCGCCGACCTACGCCGAGCACCGCAGGAGCTGGGAGGACGCCGGCCGCGCGGTGGCCGCCGTGGCCTCGCCCGACGCGCTGGCGGACGCCGCGATCGGCGTGCTGTGCAACCCGAACAACCCCGACGGCCGCTGCCTGCCGTCGTCCGACGTGCCGGCCCTGGCCGACCGCATGGCGCACGGCGGCGGCATCCTCGTGGTCGACGAGGCGTTCGCCGATCCCGAGGACCGCGTCGAGCCGCACCCGTCGCTGGTTCGGCTGCGCTCGTTCGGGAAATTCCACGGGCTCGCCGGGCTGCGCCTGGGCTTCGCGATCCTGCCGCTTCCCCTGGCGCATCGCCTGCGCCGGGTCCTGGGACCCTGGCCGGTCTCGGGGCCCGCCATCGCCATCGGCATCGCGGCCCTGCGCGACGCGGCCTGGACCCGCGCCACGCGGCTGCGGCTGGACGCCGACGCCGCGCGCCTCGACCGGCTGCTCCATGGGGCAGGGCTGCGCGCGGCCGGGGCCGGCGGCACCCCGCTGTTCCGCCTGGTGCACGAGCCGCCCGGCCTGTGGCGGCACCTGGGCGAGCGCGGCATCCTGGTGCGCCGCTTCGCCCAGGGCTGGCTGCGCTTCGGCCTTCCCGGTGCGCAGGCCGAATGGACCCGCCTGGAGGCTGCCCTCGCCGCCGCCGACCTCCCGGCGGTGCGTGCGGCCGGCGTCCGGGCCGAGGCGACGCAGGGCTCCGGCGCCGACATGCAGGACAATGCCAATTCCATGGGGGCCGATCCCGCAGGCGCCGATACCGCAGGCGCCGATACCGCAGGCGACGATCCCCGCCCTTGCGACGCCAACGCGCCGGGCCTCGCCACCCCGCAGCCCGCTCCGGCCGAGGCGCCGCGCTTCGACGCCGCGTTCCGCGACCGCCTCGATCTCCTGTTCCGCTGGCGCCGCGACGTGCGCCGCTTCCGGCGCGACGCCCTGGCACCCGGCACGCTGGACCGCCTGATCGCCACCGCCTGCCTTGCGCCTTCGGTCGGGCTCTGCCAGCCTTGGCGGTTCGCGGTGGTCGCCGACCCAGCGCGCCGCGACCGCATCCGCGCGATCTTTTGCACCAGCAACGCCCAGGCCCTCGATCGCTACGACGGCGAGCGCGCCGAACGCTACGCCCGTCTCAAGCTCTCCGGGCTGGAGGACGCGCCCGTGCAGTTCGCCGTGTTCGCCGACCGCGCGACCCCCGACGGCCACGGGCTCGGCCGCGCCACGATGCCGGAGATGGCGGAGTATTCCGTCGTCACGGCGATCCACACTCTGTGGCTGGCGGCGCGCGCGGAGGGACTCGGCCTGGGCTGGGTGTCGATCCTTGATCCCGTCCAGGTCGCGCAAGCGCTCGACCTGCCGCCCGACTGGCGCCTGGTCGGGTATTTCTGCCTCGGCCATTCCGAGGCGCACGCCGTGCAGCCGGAACTGGAGCGGCTCGAATGGGAGCGCCGGCGGACGTGGCCGGAGTTCGTGTTCCAGCGTTAGTGAGCTTCTTGCCGGTGGCGTGGTGCAGGCGCTCGATCACGAAGCCGCCCGGCCGGCCACGAACCGGATCGCCCGGCGTGTCTGGAGTCAGTACGGTATCGTGCTACGTGATCACGGATGCGTGATAATCAGCCGCGTTGTTGTTTTGTTAGGCGCGATGACGCACATTGTCGCCATGTCATCGAACAGATCCGAGGCGGAGAGCGTTGGGATGCGGATTCGCACTCTGCGCCGGGACCGCGGCTTGACCCAGGACGACCTCGCGGTGGCCACCGGGGTGTCCCGCAGCGCGGTGGCGCAGTGGGAGACCGACCGCGCGGGCCAGGTGCGCGGCAACCTGACCAAGATCGCCGACGTGCTCGGCATCGGCGTCG
>CAXSFF010000943.1:0-2284 GCA_964236035.1 uncultured Acetobacteraceae bacterium | reverse complement strand
CGGCGCCGCGCCACGAGTAGATCGACTGGTCGTCGTCGCCGACGCAGCAGATGTTCTGGTGCTGTTGCGCCAGCAGCCGCAGCCAGAGGTACTGGATAAGGTTGGTGTCCTGGTACTCGTCGACCAGGATGTAGCGGAACATGCGGTGGTACTGCGCCAGCACCTCGGGATGCCCGCGCAGGATTTCCACGGTGTGCAGCAGCAGGTCGCCGAAATCCGCCGTGTTGAGCTGCGCCAGCCGGGTCTGGTAGGCGGCGTACACCTCGCGCGAACGGCCGCCGGCGAAGTCGGTGTCCTCCGCCGGCGTGACCCGGTCCGGCGTCAGGCCGCGGTCCTTCCAGCGCTGGATCACCGCCATCAGCGCGGGCGGCGCCCAGCGCTTGGGGTCGATCTTGAAGGTCTCCATCACCTGCTTCAGCACGCGGACCTGGTCGTCGGAGTCGAGGATGGTGAAGTTGCTTTGCAGCCCCACCAGGCTCGAATGCCGCCGCAACATGCGGGCGCACAGCGCATGGAAGGTGCCGAGCCACAGCCCCTCCGCCGGGCTGCCGAGGATGGCGGCGACGCGCTCGCGCATCTCGCGGGCCGCCTTGTTGGTGAAGGTGACGGCGAGCACCTGGTTGGGGAACGCGCGCCGGGTCAGCAGGATGTGGGCGAAGCGGGTGGTGAGCACGCGGGTCTTGCCCGTGCCGGCGCCGGCCAGCACCAGCAGCGGGCCGTCCACGGTCTCCACGGCCTCGCGCTGTTCGGGGTTGAGGCGGACGAGGTAGTCGGTCATGCGGGGAGCCTTGTCATGGCCGGAATATCGCTCCGCGTGGCCGGATTGGACAGTGCCCGCATTGGCGGGTGGTATCTCAGCGTGAGTGTCCGCTTTCGACCGATAGTGTTGAAGAATGCGGGTGTGGAGCTAGGCGTGTTGACTGGCGTCTCGGCTGCTTGTGGTCCTCAGCCCATCATGGGCTGAGGGAGTGGGATTAGTTTCGCCAGCTTTCGTAGGTTCTGTGCCGTGGCTGCCAGGAGGAACTCGTCTTTGGCGCCGCATGGACCGCGTAATCGCAGCCGGTTCAGCCTGAGGATGCGTTTGAGGTGGGCGAACAACATTTCGACCTTCTTCCGCTCGCGCCTGGACACGACGTAAGCGTCCGTTTCGGCGATCTCACGGGCCATGTCGCGCGCACCCTCGTAGATGCTCCTGGGCACCTTGCGGGCTGGCATGTTCGGGCAGCAACGCGGCTTTGTCTCACAGGCTGAACAGTCGTAGGTGCTCGCGCGGTAGATCAGGGTGGCGCCGTCGTTGACCCGCGTGCCGCGAGTGGTCAGCAGTTTGCCGGCTGGGCAGGTATAGGCGTCGCCGGCATGGTCGTATGTGAAGTCAGCGCGCGGCAGTGATCCGTCCTTGCGGGCCGACTTGTCGAAGACCGGGATGTGCGGCTCGATCCCGCGCTCCGCGACAAGCCAGTTCAGCATCTCTGCCGAGCCATAGCCGGTATCGGCGGCCAGGCGGGCGGGCTCGACGCCCAGGCGTTCGGCAGTGCGGGTGATCATGGTCTTGGCCGCGGTGACCTCGGCCTGCCGCACCGCCGTGGTCGGCTCGACATCGAGGATGACGGCACATTTCAGGTCGATGAGGTAGTTGTCGGCATAGGCGAACACGGCAGGTCCGTCGCTTGCTGCCGTCCAGCGTGCGGCGGGATCGACCGGCGAGACGAACTTCGGCTGCACCGTGGTAGCAGCGCCGAACGCTGCGTCATCGAGAACGGCGAGATATTCGGTGACGGCCCGGCTTGCATCCGGCTTGAGCTCGCCGGGATCCTCGATGCCGCGTTGCCGGCTGGCATCGGCGATGACCAGGCTACCGTCGACCGCGAACCCATGACCGCCGACGAGCCCCTCGGCCATGCAACGCCGGACCACCGTCTTGAACACCTCGCGCAGCAGGTCCGCATCGCGGAAACGGCCGTGGCGGGCTTTGGAGAAAGTCGAGTGGTCGGGCACGGCCGTGTCCAGGCTGAGACGGCAAAACCAGCGGTAGCCGAGGTTCAGGTGCACCTCGTCGCAGAGCCGGCGCTCGGAGCGGATACCGAAGCAGTAGCCCACGAGCAGCATGCGGATCATCAGCTCGGGATCAATCGAGGGCCGGCCGATCTCGCTGTAGTAGGGTTGCAGGTGCTGGCGGATGCCGCAGAGGTCGACAAAGCGGTCAACTGACCGAAGCAGGTGATCCATTGGCACATGCCGGTTGAGGTTGAAGCCATAAAACAGCGACTCCTGCAACACCGTCCGC